>NZ_JBSIBZ010000005.1:0-188014 GCF_058245575.1 Streptomyces sp. UF-297
GGCCCGGGGTGCCGTGCCGCAGGGTGCACGACGGCCGGCTGGGGCGCGGTTTTGACCATGAACTAAGCAAGGGCCGTCTCGTTTACCTGTCGTGACGGTGATCATCGTGGAATCCGGCCGAACGAGACTGGCGCGGCGGCTGAGCCTGTACTTCTCTCCTCCCGTCTTGCCGGTCGCAGCCGGCAGCGCGGTCAGCTGGCGTGCCACCTGGCCCCACTACGACGGCCTTCTGTGGGGGCTGTGCGGCAGCGGTTCCTGGGCGCTGCTGTGCGCGGCCCTGGCCTGCGCCGGGGTACGCCTGGGATGGTGGCCCGCCCCCGTTCCCTGTCAGCGCAGGCACCGGCTGATGCTCCTGGCTGCGAGCGCCGTCGCCGCAGCGGTCGTATGGCTGATCTGCAGGCGCCTGGGGGCTCCCGCTCCGCTGCTGGCGCTGGGAAGCACGGCCCCGCTGCTGGCAGCCCTCCTGCTCGCATGCACCTGGGCCAGCAATGTCTCCCTGCACACCAGCGCGGCAGCCGCCAGCGTCACGCTCCTTACCCTTCACCTGGGCCCCGGCTGGGCCCTGCTGTACCTTCTCGTCGCAGCCATCGGCTGGTCCCGCCTGCATCTGCGCGTCCACACACGGGAGCAAGTCCTCCTGGGCGCCGTGCTAGGAGCAGCGGCATGCGTCGCCATGCTGTGTTTCGGCCCATGAGAGCAGCGCCCGCATGCGCGCTCACCAACGCTTCGCCGCCCTCCACCGCGTCCAGGTTCGTGCACGACCTGAGGACACCCGCAGCCTGGAGGTTCACGGCGCGCCGCGAGACGGTCGCACGCTTGCAGTCCACGCTCCCGCGGGCACTGGAGAAGGCCGCGATCCGGGTATCAGCAGCCGCTCGCCTTCTGCGGCCGCTGGGAGCGCAACTGCGCCTCCCGCCCTCACCTGGCCACCATGACGCCCCGCCAACGCCGTGCGCGCGCCGACGACTTCCGGGCTGCGGCGTATCAGGTGGTGCTCGACACCCTTCTCGACCCGTAGGCCACCGTTCGGACGTATCGCCCGCAGTGGCACAGAGCTGCGGCGGCGCCGGGAAAAGCCAGGTAGTTGCGGGGGGCGTTCCTAGCGGGGCTGAAGGCGTGGCGGGAGCGCCGGCACTGCCCCGCACGCATCGAGCTGCGCGGCGCGGACCGGACCTTGCGCCTGGACCTGAACGAGCCATCGCACGCCGTTCTGCTCCGCTCCCGCCTGGCGCGCCGGGAACGGGCCGAACTCGCGGACCTAGAGCCAGTTGCCCGGCGCCCCGGTACACGGTGGCTGTACGCGAAGGGCTGGGCGCATCCCGAGCGGCACACCGAGATCATCAGCGTGCGCCGGCGGTTCCGGTACGGTTCTCGCCGAACTCCAGCGCCCCACCGACCCGGCCTCGGCGAGGGCCCCGCTGGCCGGCGGGGAAGAGGGGGAGTCGGCCACCGCGGGTTCCACGGGCGGCCCGTGTGGTGAACTCCGAGGAAGGCCACGCGAGACACGGGTGGTACGCGGTGTGCGGGGGTAGGGCGCGGTGGACCGGTGTGCACGAGGAAAGGGCGACGACGTATGAACAGATCCGCCTCCAAGGGCGCCGTGCGGGCAAGCCTCGCGCTGAGTGCGGCCCTGGTGTCGACCGTGCTCTGCGCCACGGCGAGCGCGGCGCCGCCCGAGGACGCGAGCGCCGTCACGACAGCGGCGGCCGCCGCGCGTGAACGGGCCTGCCCCATCGTGTACTTCGACCTGGGCGAGACCCTTGTGCACACCGCCGACGACGGCAGCACCGGCTATCAACCCGGCGCGGCCTCCTATCTGCGTGCTTTGCGTGCACGCCGCATTCCCGTCGGCCTGATCACCAATGTGCCCTCCTCCTGGGGCACGACCGACGCCGAGCGCGCCGCCAGGCTGCGGCAGGAGGTCGACGCCACATGGCGCGGGCCCGCGCCCTTCGCCTGGAAGGACTTCGGCGACCGCGTCCTGACCCCGCGTACCGAGGCGGAACGCAAACCGGCCCCCGCCCTGTGGCAGCGGGCGAAGGCCGGTTCGGGCCGCTGCCGAGTCGTCTATCAGGCGGAGACGGCCGAGGAGGTCACAGCGGCTTCCTCGCTCGGCTTCGTGCCGTATCAGGTCGGTCGGCCGCACCGGCCGGCGTTTCTCCCGGTCCGGCTGGTGGAACTCCTTGGCCGGCGCTCTCCCGCTTGACCACCCCGCCGCGCAGCAGCAGTTGGAAGACTTGGAAGATCCCGAGCAGCACCGCCGTGGCGAGCGCGCTGTGCCACAGCAAGGCGTCCAGGCGCCCGGCGGCGAGATAGGCGCCCGCGGCGATCGCGGCCAGTGCGCACACCGCGCGATCCACGATGCTCTCGACGGAGAGCAGCGTGGCGCGCGGGGCGTGCGCGGGCACCGCGTCGTTCACCAGCTTGCGTTGGACGGGGTAGGCGAAGCCGGCCGCGGCGGCGAACAGGCAGAGCAGTGCGACGGTGGCCCACGGCCCGCCGAGCGTCATGGCCGCCAGGCTGCCCGCCAGCGCGAGGCTGAGGATCGAGACCCAGGCGACCGGTGACAGGCGGCGGCTCAGCCACTGCGGGCGGGCCGATCCCACCGCCTCCGCCACCGTCATCGCCGCCATCACACTGCCGTGCGAGGCTTCCGCGATGCCGTGGTCCAGCAGGATCGGCTGGAAGAGGTTGACCTGGCCGATCCGGGAGAGCGTGAAGATCGCCACGCCCTGCACCATCACCAGGGCCAGCCATCGCGAGGAGGCGACACAGCGCAGCGCGGCGCCCGCGTCCCGCAGGAACGCACCGCCCCCGCGCCCTGGGACCGTCTTGCCCGTCCTGCCGCCCGCCCCCGCGAGGCGGGGCAGCGCGACGGCGCAGGCGAGGGAGCCCGCCGCGCTGGTGGCGCTGAGCACGTACGGGGTCGGATGTGCCACGGCCATCAGGGGCCCGACCAGCGGCCAGCACACGACCTTCGCCACCAGCCCCAGCGCCCGGGCGGTGCCCTCCGCCCGCAGGTAGTGCTCGTCGCACTTCTCGGCGCGCAGACCGTCGTACAGGTAGGCGCTGGCCGCTCCCGAGGTGAGGGAACGGCCAGCGGCGATGGCCAGGAAGTGGACGAGGAAGCCGGTGTAGGAGGCACTGACCACCGGAGTCAGGTTCGCCGCCGTCATGACCACCGCTCCGGCCCGCAGGCAGTTGCGGGTGCCGATCCGGTCGGCGATCAGCCCGGTCGGGATCTCGAACAGGCAGAAGGCAACGTAGTAGATGCTCTGGATACCGAAGATCTGCCCGTCCGAGAGCCCGGCCGCCTTCTGGTAGGCGTAGAACACCGGCATCCACCACAGCAGGTTGAACAGCAGCTGGAAGCCGTAGTTGAGGCGGATGATCCGGCGGGCGGTGGCTGTCGGGCCGGTGCCCGTTCCCCGCCGGCCGGCGCGCGCCCTCACAGCGCGTACGGGCGGATCTGGACCAGCCTGAAGTCGCCCCGGTCGGTCATCAGCCACTCGATGTCCAACGGCCGGTCCACGTCGGACCCGCTGAAGTGGGACTGCAAGAGCCGCCCGGTCAGGCACAGGTCGGCGAGCCGGGCGCGGGCGGCAGCGGACAGCCCGTCGCCCCAGGAGCCCAGGGCGACGGTACGGCCGCCGCCCTCCACGGTGTTGTACAGGTACTGCTGCGGCAGGACCGAACCGTCGACCACCTGCTCCGGGGAGCCGGGGGAACAGTTGAGGTAGACGTTGCGGAAGTCCTCGCGGCGGGTCGGGTCGCAGGTCACCAGAACGCCGCCGAGCGAGGCGGGCACGTACTCCTGGACGATGACGCCCATGTAGGTGTCGTCCAGGGAGATGCCGACCTGGTGACGGAGGCGCACGCTGCGGGGCGAGAGCAGCGAGGCCCACACCTGGCGTACGGCGTCCAGGAGTTCACCGGTGCCGTGGACGGTGGTGACGGAGTCGTAGAGGCCCGCCGCGGAGAACCCGGGCAGGTCCTCGGCGTTGGACGAGGAGCGCACCACCAGGCGGCCGCGCGAGCCGGCGGGGGCGGGAAAGGCCTGGCTGATCTGCCGGGTGACCGCTTCGGGTACGGGCGTGTTCCGGATCAGGTGCTGGAGTTGCAGGCAGAGCGAGTCCAGGACGTCGGTGGCGTCGAGTTCGAGGGCCATCTTGAGCTTGCCGATGCCCTGCTGGAGGGCGGGGGAGGAGGCCAGGAAGTGCTGCTGGAGCGCGAAGGGGAGCGCGACGCCTTCGGGGGCGCCGACCGTTGTGGCCACGAAGTCGGCGGCACCGGCACGTAATTCGGCCGTGGAGGGCGCGTGCAGGCCGAGGCGGGCCGCGAGGTGCCCGTAGAGGTCCTCGCGCGGCGGGCGGGGCCGCCCGTAGAAGGCGGTCAGGTCGGCCGTACGGCTGTCGAGTACGTGGTGCAGCTCGCCGAGGTTGGCCGCCTTGGTGCCGTAGCGGTCGCGGTCGGCGCTGCGCAGCCGGTGCAGGGCCAGCACGGGGACGTCTTCGAGCAGTGGCGGTTCGAGGCGTATGCGCTGCTGGTGCCAGGCCGGAGCCCGCAGGTCGGGTTCGTGGTCGAGCCGCTTGAGGGATATCTCGTCCTCGCGGACCCGGTAGCGGACCCATGCCCCGTCCAGGCTGTCCTTCTCGACGAGCTGTTCCAGGTCGCGCACGATCGCGTTGGGTATGCCCCAGCCGGAGGCGAGGACGTTGGTGTGGGAGAGGGGGGTGATCGGCGCGGTGTTGAGGAATCCGGCGACCCGGGGCACGTCGTCGGGCAGGCAGGGCATGGCCACGATGTCCGCCCAGCCGAGCCCGGCCTCCGCCGCCGCGTACTCCTCGTGCGTACGGAAGAACCGCAGCCGTCCGGTGGCCTCGCCGGGGTTGAGCGGTGTCCGGGCCCGGGAACCGAAGAGCTCGTGGCCCAGGATGCGCGGCACGCGCAGTGTGCTGACGGCCGCCAGCTCCTCCTCCTGCCCGTGGTTGGCGGGCTTGAGC
Organism: Streptomyces sp. UF-297; assembly: GCF_058245575.1. NCBI lineage: Bacteria > Bacillati > Actinomycetota > Actinomycetes > Kitasatosporales > Streptomycetaceae > Streptomyces > Streptomyces sp. UF-297. The sequence continues at coordinate 5,004 of NZ_JBSIBZ010000005.1, forward strand.
AGCAGCGGCAGCCTGCCGTCGACCCGTGCTCGTACGAACTCGTAGAAGAACGCGAGGAGTTCGCCGTGCATGGTGTCGGCCTCGGTCGTCTCCAGGACGAGGAACGTGCGTTCGCGGCCGTCCGGGTCCTCGTCGGTGTGCAGGGACAGCACACCGAGCAGGAAACGGCGTCCGGGGTCCATGTAGACGGAGGCGTTGAAGGCGTCGAGGTCCGCGTCGAGCGCGGTCAGGTCCATGCCCAGGATGCGGGTGGCGATGTAGTTGACGTGGAAGGGGTGCGCGGCGGTGTCGAGCAGGTGCCAGGTGTTCTCGGCACGGTCGACGACGACCTTGAGGTACGGGTGTCCCGCCAGGACCCCGGAGAGGGTGCGAAAGAGCGGCAGGGAGAGGTTCTCGCCGACGACCGTGCGGTCCGTGGCCGGTTCGGCGGCACCGGTGAGCAGCGGGGCGGTCATGCCGAAACCTCCTCGGGCTGAGCGGCGGGCAGCACCCGGGGCAGGGTGTCCACCAGGGTCTCGAAGTCGTGGAGCACGGTCCGCGCGTCGGCGGCCGAGAGCAGGCACAGGGCCGCCATGGTGTTGGCCCCGGCGGCGGGGTCGTACACCGGCACGACACTGCCGTCAGGGAGCGAACTCTCCGCGACCACCGACAGGCGGCTGCCCCGGCTGAGGGGGATGTCCGCCGATACGGCGGGGAAGTCCCAGACCTTGCGGTCCGGCCAGGCCCGGCCGCGGCCGTCGACCGCGAGGACGACGAGGGAGCCTGCCGCGCCGCGCGCCTGCGCCGGGGTGAGGGCCCGCTCGGGCCACTCGACCGGACGTGCGAGGAGGTGGTCGACGAGCATGCCGACGAGGTCGAGCCCGAAGACCTCCTCGATCTGCGGCACGGTCATCGCGCCGCCGAACCGGGCGGCCGTCTCGATCAGCCACATGCTGCCGTCGGCACCGAGCTTGATCTCGGTGTGGGTCCCGCAGTCGCGCAGGCCGAGGGCGTCGACCGCGCGACGGGCCAGGTCCACGATCCGGTCCTGGGCGTCCTGGGCCAGCAGGGCGGGGGTGATGCTCGCGCGTTCGGTGAACGGCTGGACCGTGGGCATCCGGCCGCTGAGGCAGACCGGGTGGAAGGTGCCGTTGGTCACGACGCCCTCGACACTGACGTAGTCGCCCCAGCCGGGCTCGTCGAACCAGTCCGACGCGGTGCCGGTGACGATCTGCTCGACCACGTAGTCCGCGTCGGCCTCGGCCACATGCAGCTCCGCGTAGCCCAGCTGCGCCGATTCGGCCATCACGTCGCGGGAACGGGCCCAGGCGGCCGGCACCTCGTGCGGGGAGCGGATGATCTGGTGCGCGGTGGACCCGGCGCTCCAGGCCGCCTTGAGCAGCAGCGGGCCGGGCAGGGAGCGGGCCGCCGCGTGCAGATCGGCCTCCGTGCCGACGGGCCGGAACTCGGGCTGCGGCAGCCCGTGTTGCTGCCAGGTGCGCCGCATCAGCCGCTTGTCGCGGGCGAGCGCGGAGGCACTGCCCGCCCCCGCGAGACCGAGCGTCTCGCACGCCTCGGCGACGGCCACGACCGCGTACTCGGAGAAGGTGAGCACCGCGTCCGCGCCCACGGCCTCGGCCCGCGCGACGATGAGGGACACCAGGTCGCGGCGGTGCGCGTCGGCAGGCGTCACGACCGAGGCGCACAGTCTTTGGGCGGAGCCTGCCACGGCGGGAGGAAGAGCGCTGAGCGCCAGCAGGTGCACCTGTGCCTTCGCGGCCGTCCGGGACAGGACGTGACCGAGCGGCGGACCACCCTTGGCATGCACTAACAGCACCTTGCTCACTGAACTTCGTCTCCAATCGTCCGGTTTCAACGGATCGCCGTATGCGGGGGAATGTGTGGTGCGTCCGGGGGCTCTGCGGCCCACGTGGCGGGGCGTGGTCACCCGCTCACTCAAGGGGACCAGGCCGCAGACGCCCGCGGCGCCACCGTGGACGCCCGAGGCTCAGGCATTTGCCTGAGTCCCGGCGCGCCGCCGCCTCTGCCGCCGCTCGCGGTGCGGTGGCACTCGGCCGAGAACCGGGCATGTGCGCAGTGAGGGCGGGATATCCAACGCCATGTGACTGAGCGTCAGCCAGTCGTATACGGACGGAGACCGCTGTGGACGATTCCAGCCTCAAGGCACTGCTCGAGCACCTTCCCGTGTTCTGGTGGGAAGCCGACGAGAGGTGGCAGGTGCTGGAAACGGGAGGCGGCGCCTTCACCGACACGGGCACGGCGCGGCGCTTCTTGGCCGGGCTGCGCCAGGAACTCCCCGCACCGGGGCACTCGCCGCAGGAGGGCCGCCGGCAGATCCGGTTCGACGGCCGCACCTTCGACGTCAGCCTGCTCCTGAGCGAGAGCCGGACCCACAGCCGTACGCGCGGCCTCGCGGTGGAGGTCGATGCCCGCACCGAGGCCCCGCGCAGATACGCGGTCTTCGCGGACCTGGTGGACCTCGCCCCGGCCGCCGCCTTCATACGGGACAGCGACGGACGCTACCTGTGGGCCAACCACGCCTACGCGCACCTGTACGGCACGGCCCCGGACCACGTCGTCGGCAAGTACATAGAAGACCTCGACGAGCCCGCCGACGCCGACCAGTTCCGCGCCCTCGACCAGGAGATCCTCAGCCGGGGTGCGCCGGTACGCCACACCCTCGGCTACCGGCGCCAGGACGGTAGCGCGGGCCGGGCGGTGGGCCACCGCTTCCCCGTACGGGAGAACGCGCAGGCCTGCGTCGCCGGGATCTACGTGGACGTCACGGACCACCTGCGCGCCACGCTCCAGTGGCAGGAGGCCGAGGAGAACCTGCAGGCCCTGCGCGACCACAGCGGCCTTCCATGCGCGCTGCTCTCGGCGAACGGGCGGGTGGTCGAGGCGAGCGCGGCGGCGGCCGAACTGTTCCGGCTCAGCCCGCACGACCTGGTCGGCCGCCGCGCGCACACCCTGCTCGCGCCGGAACCCGACCTCGATCGGCTGCACCGGCGTTGGAACGGCTTAATAGCGCGCCGCACCAGACGGGTGGAGATATCCGCGGTGCTCGTGGACGCCCAAGGACTGCAGCGCCGCGCGCAGCTGAACCTGACGTCGATCGGCCACTCCACCACCCGGGCCCGGCACGTCTGGGCCGTCGTCACCCACCAGAGCCTCGCCCACGAGGCGCATACATCGCTCACCGCCGCGCAGGTCCGCATCCTCTCCCTCCTGGCGGAGGGCAGCAGCAACGGCGACATCGCCACCTCGCTGCAGTTGTCCCGGCAGACGGTCGACTACCACCTCAGCCGCCTGCGGCAACTCCTGGGCGCGGCGACCCGCCCGGCCCTCGTCGCCCGCGCCTATGTCCTCGGCATCCTGGCCCCGCGCGCCTGGCCTCCGCGCTCCGCCACGGCGGCCCATCCGCTCAGCGCCGTCTGACGGGCAGGACAGCGGCGCACCTTCCCAGGCGCGAGGCCGCGCGGCGCTGAACGGGAGGGGGTCCTGCGGCCGCGGCTGCCGGGGGCTCGCACGGTTCGCGTGTCTCAGACGCGGTCCAGGACCACCACCGGAATCTCCCGGTCGGTCTTGCGCTGGTAGTCCTCGTAGGCCGGCCAGGTGGCGACCATGGTCCGCCACATGTCCGGCTTCTCGTCCGGCCCCGCGGTGCGCGCACGGGCGGTGTAGCGGTCGGCCTTCACCTGCACCTGGACCTCCGGGTTCGCCTCCAGGTTGCGGTACCACAGGGGCGGCGCGTCCGCGCCACCGTTGGAGGCCACCACGAGCACCGCGTCACCGTAGGGCTGGTAGATCAGCGGCGTGCTGCGCTGCTCGCCGCTCTTGCGGCCGATCGTCGTCAGGATCAGCACCGTGGTGGTCTGCCAGTCGTGCCCTTCCACGCCGTCGGTCTCCTGGTAGCGCTCGACATGCTCTTTCCCGAACAGCATCTGACGTCTCCTCCGTGTCCTCACGTGGCCGTACGGGTGTCATTGCGCTCCCCAGCCACCTGGGCGCCCAGTTTCCCTCTCACCCGGCCGGTATCCCCTCAGGACGGGTCCGAACCGGCGCGCCCGGTCCCACGCTGCGCCGGTACACCCGGCGGTGGAGTTGACACACTTTCATCCGCTTCGGGCCACGGAGTGTCCGTGCCGGAAATCCAGGTGACGAGGCGCGCGAGTGGGGTGGCCCGTACCTTGCTGCTGGCCCGGTCCTCGCGAACGGCCAGTGTCACGGCCACGCCCCGGCGCCTCGCGGCCCGGCTCAGCGCGGCGAGCGCGTCGAATCCGGCCGCGTCCATGGACCCGAGGTCGTCGAGATCGATGACCAGCGTGCCGACCGGTTCCCCCGAGTCCAGGGCGCACAGCAACTGGGCACAGAACACCGGTGCGGTCTTCACATCCAGGTCGCCGGACACCGTGACGGTCATCGAGGATCCGATACGGCGGATGTCCGTTGTCAGGTCGTCCATGGCCTCACGCTCCGGTCTCGGCGCACACCTCGTCTTCCGTGATGCCGCCCGGAGGCGGAGGCGGACCGCTGACCGTGACATGGGCCGGGCGCAGCATCCGCTCTCCCAGGCGGTATCCGGGGCACAGGACCTCGGCGCACGTCAGACGGGGGGGCGTCCTGCTCGATGTGATGGGTGATCGCCTCGTGGAGCGTCGGATCGAACGCGTCCCCCGGCTCGCCGAACGCCGCGATTCCCAGCGCTCCGAGCTGGGTTCGCAGGGTGTCGACGATGTCCCGCAGGCCTGGTGTCATCGCCTCGTGCCGACAGGCGCGGTCCACGGCGTCGAGGACCGGCAGCAGTTGCCGCAGTACGTTGGCGGTCGCGATCTCGCGGACCGCCATGCGGTCACGCCGTACTCGCTTGCGGTAGTTGTCGTACTCGGCCTTGACCCGCTTCAGATCGGCGGTGCGTTCGTCCAGTTCGCGACGTAGCTCGGTGTACGGGCTGTGCGTCCTGGTCATCGCGAACCCGCCTCGGCAGAGTCGTTGTCGACGATCTCTGCGTCCACCACGTCTTCGTCAACGGCCTGGCCGTCACCGCTCGCCGCGGCCTGGCCCTGGGCCGCGTCAGCGGTACGCGACTGCTCGTACAAGGCGCTGCCGATCTTCTGAGCCGCGCTCGCGGCTCGGTCCACGGCCTGCCGGATGGCCGCGGTGTCCTCGCCTTTCAGCCGCTCCTTGAGGTCTGCGAGCGCACTCTCCGTCTCGCTCCTCGCCTCGGCGGGGACCTTGTCGGCGCTGTCGGTGAGGAGCTTCTCCGTCTGATAGACGAACTGCTCGGCCTGATTGCGGGTCTCGGCGGCCTCGCGGCGGCGCCGGTCCTCCTCGGCGTGCTGCTCGGCCTCACGGATCATGCGGTCGATGTCGTCCTTGGGCAGCGAGGAGCCGCCGGTGACGGTCATCTTGTGCTCCTTGCCCGTGCCCAGGTCCTTGGCCGTGACATGCACGATCCCGTTGGCGTCGATGTCGAAGCCGACCTCGATCTGCGGGATGCCGCGCGGGGCGGGGGCGATGCCGGTCAGCTCGAACATGCCGAGTTTCTTGTTGTACGCGGCCATCTCCCGCTCGCCCTGGAACACCTGCACCGTCACCGAGGGCTGGTTGTCCTCGGCTGTGGTGAAGATCTCCGAGCGCTTCGTCGGAATCGTCGTGTTCCTCTCGATCAGCTTGGTCATGACACCGCCCTTGGTCTCGATACCCAGGGACAGCGGGGTCACGTCGAGCAGCAGGACGTCCTTCACCTCACCTTTGAGCACACCCGCCTGCAGGGCCGCACCGACGGCGACGACCTCGTCGGGGTTGACGCCCTTGTGCGGTTCTTTCCCGGTGAGTTCCTTCACCAGCTCGCTGACCGCGGGCATCCGCGTCGAACCACCTACCAGAATCACGTGGTTGATGTCCGAAATCTCGATCTTCGCGTCCTTCACCGCCTGACGGAAGGGCGCCTTGCAGCGTTCCAGAAGGACGAGGTCGGCACGGCCACGACGAGAGCGAGTGCGCCGAGGACGGCGCCGATGGTGTGGCGAATACGTATGTGGGGGATTCCCTTTGCTTGGCGGACGTTGACCGGCGGCCGACCATCCAGCGCGACGGCGTAACTCTTTGCTCGCGATGGCGGCTGTTGAGGCCGACCACTGCCCCACAACTCGTCATCTTGTGAGGAGTTCTAAGTCCCGTATGACCGGGGCATTCCCGATCTGACGCGTGATTGCTGCCGAGAGGCGATCGTGACCGTCCTGAGATAGCGACGACCCACTGTCCGGCAGTGTCATCATCGCGCCGTGGACGCGGTTTCCCCGCGCGTTGAACGGGCACCCGCACTTTCCTCATCGCGCGGAGGAAGGTGGTGTCCATGCCCGGGCGGCAGGCGTTGCCCTGGATGCTGAAGCGCTCCCCGGATGACGCCCAGCGCACCTGGATCGAGGTTCATGGTTCCGCTGTGGAGTTCTACGGGGAGGGCGAGCGCGCGCACCGGGTGGTGTTCGGCGGGCTCCAGCACTCCTTCGAAAAGGTGGGCAACCCCTGGGAACGCACGGAGCAGGGATGCGCGGCCCTGTCCGGCCCGCGGTCGGCCAGGTCGCGGCAGGAACGGGCACGCACCCGTGAAGGCGTCGATGAGCAGGCGTTAAAGCAGCACCTGTACGGCGTAGCCAGGCGCCTGGGGCCCCGGCCGCTCGCGGATGACCGATTCCGAGCTGGTGGAGGCCGTCCGGCGGGCGAATCGCACCCGGACGTGCCGGACGCGTGCGGCACGCTCCACCCGAGCCGGGCCAGGAGCGGAAGCAGGCCCGGGAAGGCCATGCAGGATGACCAGCGCGGCCGTTGTTGCCGACGGGCGTGATGTTCTCGGCGACGGTCCATAGGATTCTGATATCGGAGGGGAGCCGTCAACATGACCCGGACTCGTATCGAGCCGTTCTGGCGTGCGCGGTGGGGGCCTTGGACGGGGCGGTTTACCGAATCCTGTGGTCGAAGGCGCCTGAGCATGCAGATGGTGCAGAGACCCGGGATGCCGGCGGTGGCTGCTGACCACGACGCCCAACTGCGGGCTGCGGGCTGCGCGTGATGTCGGCGCCATCAGTTACCCCTGCCGGCGCCGCGGAATCACTCGTCTCGCCGGTCAGTTCACACAACGAGTGGGACCCGCTGGAGGAGGTCATCGTCGGGCGTCTCGACGGCGCGACGATCCCCTCCAGCCATCCCGTCGTGGCCTGCAACCTCCCGCGGTGGGCGGCGCGGCTGCAGGGCCTTGCCGCCGGATTCGCGTATCCGCGCATGCTGACCGAAAGGGCGCAGCATGAACTCGATGGGTTCATCGCTCTCCTGCAGTCCCTCGGCATCACGGTCAGGCGCCCGGACGCCGTCGACCACAGGCGACGTCTCGGCACCCCCGACTGGTCGTCGCGCGGGTTCTGCAATACCTGTCCGCGTGACAGCATGCTCGTGATCGGCGACGAGATCATCGAGACCCCGATGGCCTGGCCGTGCCGGTATTTCGAGACCCATGCCTACCGCGCGCTGCTCAAGGACTACTTCCGGCGCGGCGCGCGCTGGACGGCGGCGCCGAAACCGCAGCTCACGGACGCACTGTTCAAGGCAGATTTCCGTGTCCCCGAGGCCGGCGAGCCCATGCGCTACATCCTGACCGAGTTCGAGCCGGTGTTTGACGCGGCGGATTTCGTACGTGCGGGCCGCGACTTGTTCGTTACGCGCAGCAATGTCACCAATCAGATGGGCATCGACTGGCTGCGCCGCCATCTCGGCTCCGGCTATCGCATCCACGAGATCGAGAGCCGCTGTCGCACGCCCATGCACATCGATACGACGTTCATGCCGCTCTCGCCCGGCAAGGCACTGGTCAATCCCGAATACATCGACGTCGACCGGCTGCCCGACGTACTGCGTTCGTGGGACATCCTGATCGCTCCCGAGCCCGACCCGGTCGACGAGCGCCTGCTGAAGGTCACCTCAATGTGCGGCAGATGGCTCAGCATGAACATCCTCATGATCGACGAGAAGCGGGTGATCGCGGAGCGGCACCACACCGGCATGCTGAGCGCGCTGGAGAAATGGGGGTTCGAGCCGATCCCGTGCGACCTGCTGCACTACGCGCCGTTCGGCGGCTCGTTCCACTGCGCGACGCTCGACATCCGGCGCCGCGGCACGCTCGAATCGTATGTCGATTGACCGGCGCACAGGCCGTCAGCACCCGAGGCTTCGCCGTGATCATCGAAGTGCTCCGTTGGGCCGGGCCTGCTCAAGGCGAGGTCCTCCAGAAAGCAGGTGCCGCATCAGCCGTGGTGCATCCCGGCGCCAAGGACGGTTGACGATCTCCCGGAAGGTGTGGTGGGAGGGGCTGCGGCCGACGTGCTGAAACGCCCAGCTCTGGCCGTCTGCGTACTCTTCGGTGGCGGGCGAGGCGTCCTCGCACCCCGCGCACCGCATGGCGTACGTGACGGGCTCCGCGTCCGGTTCCCGGTCCGGTTGGAGCGTCCACTTCTCGTAATGGAGCACGGCGTGGGATCCGCTCAACGCGCCCACCTGCTTTGGAGTTTCGAGACGGTGGGCCGAATGTCTGCGGCAGGTGGCCTGCGCGTGCCGCTCCATGTACGGCATGGCGGTCAGCAGCACTGACTTCGGGGCGGGGCCGGCGGCGGCCAGTACATCGCGGGAAGGGAGATGTTCTGGCCGGTGTGCGCAGCCTGTGGCTCGACAAACGGCATGGGCGGGGACACCGAGGTCAAGGGCGTGCTCACGGAAGCGGACAGCTGCGCCCCGCGGGAAGAAGGCAGCAGTGTTGGGGCAGTTGCCGCCGGAGGTGGCATGCGCCCGTACGGCGACCCGGCTGCGGTTCTGTCTCCAGCTCACTGCCGAGACCTCCCGAGGTCCCTCGGAAGGAGGATTGTGGGGCGGTCGCGTTGTATCCCCGGAACCAGCCTGGCACGGTGGACACTTCCAGCCCTCTGCTGGCGGGGCGGCCGTCAACAGCCGGAACGTCCTGAGGCGTACCCGCTGACGGCGGGGAGTCGCTGACCGAAGGACATCTTCGTTCGCCCGCGACCGCGCACCGGCCCACGCCTCACCCCGGTGATGAGCGGGTCTGCTCTGGCCCCGAGCCGTGCAGCCTGCCGCCTGTGCCAGGGCCGCCCCGGTCCGCTGATCGACAAGCCGCGCGACACAACAACCACACTGGGAGGACGCATATGCCGGAACATCGGCAGGTGAAATTCGCGGGGCGGGCAGCAGTCATCGGCGCAGGTATCGCGGGACTGGTTGCGGCTCGGGTGCTCGCAGACCATTTCGAGAGTGTCGTCGTACTGGAAGCCGCTTCGTTGCCGTCAACGGCCGCCCCCCGCCGCGGTGTTGCGCAGGCACGGCACCAGCACGGTCTGCTGATCAGTGGTGCCTCAGAACTGCAACGTCTCTTTCCCGGACTGCGCGAGGAACTTTCGGCAGATGGGGCGCCGCTGTTCGACTTCGGGCTGCGGGCATCGACGACGGTTGCCGGCTGCCGGCTCCCCCGTGCACCCATGAACGTGACCGTGCAGGCGTTCTCGCGGGACTTGCTGGAATGGAGACTGCGCCAGCGAGTGCTGACGGACACGTCAGTGGTTGTGCGCGACCGGAGCCGGGTCGAGGGGTTGTGCTGGGATCACGGCACATCGCGGGTAGTTGGAGCCCGTTTGGCGGGCGGGCGTACGCTCGAAGCGGCTTTGGTCGTGGATGCTTCCGGGCGGTTCTCCCCCCTCCCGAACTGGCTGGAGCAGGCGGGCTTTCCGAGGCCGGCGCAGAAAGTCACCGATGCGGATCTGGTCTACGCGACCAGGACCATGGAGGCACCGTCACAGGACTTCGACGCGCTGTTCCAGCCGTACAACGCGCCCGAGCAACCGCGCGGTGGGTTCGCCGCGCGGTTGGAGCACGGGAACTGGCTGGTCACGCTGTTCGGCGCGGGCGGAGACCACCCGCCGGTGGACCCCGACGGCTGGCGGCGGTTCGCCGTGAGCCTGAAGAACCCCGATCTCGACCGGCTGCTGGCCTGTGCCACCCCGGTACCGGACGGCAAAATCCATGTATTCAGGCGTACCGAGAACCGTCTCACTCAGTACGCGCGGATGCGCAGATGGCCTGAGGGGCTCGTGGCCGTCGGCGACGCTGTCGCCGCCTTCAATCCGGCTTACGCGCAGGGGATGGCTACCGCCGTGCTCGAAGCCCGGATCCTGGCGGAGCATCTGGCTCGGGTGCGGCGAGTCCGGCCGCACACCATCGATGGCCTCGCGCGGTCTTTCCAGCAGCACATCGCACGTATCGCCCGCAGGCAGTGGGTCATGACCGCAAGCGACGACCTCGTCTGGCAGTATCACAGCCGAGGCCAGCCCCTGCCTTTCTGGCTGCGACCGGTCCCGTGGTACAAGCGACACCTGCTTCGGCTCATGGTGACCGATCCAGGTCTGTACAACCTGTTCATCCACGTCTTTCACATACTCAAGCCTCATACCGCACTGGCCAGTCCCAGGATTCTCGCAAGGGTCCTGCTCGCCTCGGGTGGTCGCGTCGTCGGCAAGGGCGAGGAAGACTGCCGGCCAGTTCAGCAGACGGCCACGAAGTCGTAACCGCGTCCTCGACCGTTTCTGCACTTGGTGTGCTGGGAAAGCGGCAGCAACCCGATGCCGGTATTCGACTCCTGTTGCCGGTCTGTCGTTCGAGTGCCTTGTCGCTGGTGAAGGCGCGAGCGGGCCGGCGGGCGTACGCGCTCACGGTAAGACCGACCGCTCCCGGCCGGTGACACACCGTCCGTTCTGCTATGAACTTGCTTATGCGACTACCCCATTTGCGAGAAGTTCGCCGAACGGGGTGTATGGCGCCGCTGCATTGGACAGGACGCAATAGCTATTGCCGGGTTTCGGACCGGGCGGTGCAACATCCGGAGAAGCCATTCATCGAGGAGTGACACGGTGACCCCCGACCCTATTCTGCGCAAGTATGACTTGATCTTTGATCGGCTCGACGTCGACGGCAACGGACTCCTGGAGTTCGCCGACTGTGAGCGCATGGGCCAGGAGGTAATCCGCTCGGGACGTGTGCCCGCGGACTCCGCCAAGGCGACTGAGCTGTTCACCGCCTACCGGGAGGGGTGGGACCGTCTCGTGGCGGCGGCAGACGGCGACGGCGACGGCGTGATCACCCGCGAGGAGTTCCGGTCCGCCATGTCCGACACCCTGGGGCGTCGGGAGCAGGTGGTCTCCGGGTGCCGATCGGTACTGGACGCCGAATTCTCGGCCATCGACGAAGACGACGACGGACTCGTCCCGGTCGCCGATTTCCAGCGCTACCTGGAGGCCCTGGGCTCCAGCCCGGCCGAGGCCGCGGCAACGTGTGCACTGCTGGATACGAACAACGACGGACAGGTCGCCCGGGAAGAATTCCACGCGGGCTGGGCGCAGTACCTGCTCAGCGACGACCTCTCCGATGCGGGCAGCAACTTCCTCGGCAGCGTGGTCTGACCGTCACCTCGGTTTCCTCGCACATCTCACCCCCGCAGGGCACGCGGCAGGAGAGCACGGTTCTTCTGTTCCTGTGACGGCATTGCCTGCTGTCCCGCCAAACATCTGCCGGGGTGGCCCGCGAGGACCGCATCTGTTCGGCGCCGGCGGTATCGGCTCTGCCCCGTTCTGAAAGTCGGAGCAGGGGCACGTCTTGCCGCCGGCCCCGCACCGGCCGGGAGGGACCTCTTCCCCTCCGGCGCCCCGTGAGCAGCAGAGCTTGCGAGGAAAAATCAGGCTTGGATCCTCACGCCTGAAATCATATTCACCTCGCACGACGAGAAACCCGTTTACCTCCTGAATAAATTCGAGCAGGCAAGGTGTTTGCCACGCCGATCATCTCGGGAATGTATCCGGACGAAAAAGGTTGGTATTGCGGCTCTCTCTTTTTGAGCCTGCAGGCGTTTTCACTTCGAGCTCCCTGATGCACTTTCTGAGCTGCTGTCTCTATGGCCGGCTTTTGCCAGGGGTGCTTCTACTTGACGCGTACGTCGCTACCTTCGGGAGAAACGTGACTGACATTCTCGGATCGTGCGAGGCCCGTTCGGATTCCCCGCACCCGGAATGCGGCATTACCTTGTGGCAACTGCTGTGCGAGCGTGCGAAAGAACTGCCAGGCGCGACAGCGGTGACCGATGCCTCGGAGAGCCTGACCTATCCCCGGCTCGTGGATGAAGCTTCCGCATGGGCCCGGTACCTGCGTTCGGGCGGGATCGGCCCGGGGGACGCGGTGGCCTGCGCCGTCCCGCGAGGTGTGCGGGCGGTAGTGGCGCAGTTGGCGGTGTTCGCCGCAGGCGCGGTGTACGTGCCGGTGTCCCCCGATGATCCGCCGGACCGGCTTCGTGATCTGCTGGCGGGGGTGGGCGCGCGGCGGGTGCTCACACTGTCGGGGCAGCGCCTGCCCGATGGCGTCGACCGGCTCGACATCGACGAGCCGGTGGCCGGCCACCACTGCGGCATCGGTTCCGTGGAAGCCGGGAGCCTGCCAGGACCTTCGCCGGAGACGCTTGCGTACATCATCCACACCTCGGGCACGTCGGGTCGGCCCAAGCCGGTCGCGGTCGCGCACAGAGCCATCTCGCACACCATGCGAGCCTATGCGCAGCGCTTTGCCGTGCCTGTCCGGTGTATGGCGGTCGTATCGCCGATGACGACGGACGCGGCACTGCCAGGAATCTGGTGGACGCTGCTGGCCGGTGGGACCGTGTGGCTGGCTCCCGCGGACCCGTCGCAGGCGCTGAGCGAGCTCACCGCCCGGTTGGCCCGGGGGCCGGTCAGCCATGTCGTCCTCACGCCTTCGCTGTACGGAGCGGTACTGCCCCGTCTGGAGGGGCCGTCGCCGGACTTGCGGCAGGTCGTGCTGGCGGGAGAGCAGTGCCCCAGCGAGCTGGCCGCCGATCACCACCGCAGGATGCCGGGCGTGGAACTGGTCAACGCCTACGGGCCCACGGAGGCAGCTGTGTGGTGCGCGGCCGCAGTGCTTCGGCCGGGGGAGCCCGTCACGGTCGGCGCCGCGCTGCCGGGTACGCCGGTACTCGTGATCGGCGGGAACGGGCAGCCCGTTCCCGCAGGTGAGACTGGTGAGGTGTGCGTCGCGGGGGCCGGGCTGGCGCAGGGCTACCCCGGGGACGCCGAGCTGACCGCGTCCCGTTTCGTGCCCCGTCCGGGCGACGCACGCCAGCGGATGTACCGCACGGGTGATGTCGGTCGATTCGACGAGAGCGGCAGGCTGGAGCTACTGGGCCGACGCGATGCCCAGGTGAAGGTGCGTGGTTTCCGTGTGGAGCCCGAGGGTGTTGCCCGGGTGCTGCAAGAGGTGCCCGGGGTGCGGAATGCGGCGGTGAGCGCCCACCAGGGCCGCCTGGTGGCCCACGTAGTCCCGCAGTGGGACGAGCGGAGCGCGGCCCGGCAGCTGCACGAGACCTGGGACGAGCTCTTCCGCGGTCTGGACTTCCGTGCGGAACGGGCGGGGTGGACCAGCAGTTACACCGGAGAGCGGCTTCCGGACGCGGAGATGGACGAGTGGGTCGATGCCGCGGTGCGCCTGGCCACCGAGGGCGGCCCCCCGGGCAGCCTGCTGGACCTGGGGTGCGGCTCGGGCATGATCCTGACCCGGCTGGCCGAAGCGGCGGCGCGCGTCGTGGGGGTGGACACCTCCGCCGAGTCCCTCGCCGCCCTGCGCACCCGGCTCGACGCCATGGGGCTGTCCCATGTCGAGCTGCGGCAGGGGGACGTGACCAGTGCGGGGGACGTCACGGGGATGGATCTCGTGCTGTGCAACTCGGTCGTGCCCTACCTGCACTCGGACGCGCATCTGACCCGGGCCGTGACGGCCGCGCTGGGGGCGTCCGCGCCCGGCGGGCGGGTGGTGTTCGCAGACGTGAAGGACCGTACGGTGCAGGACGCCTTCCACGCCGCCGTGGTTCTCGACGGGGCAGACGACGCCGTGGGAGTGGAGGTGCTGCGTACCCGGTGGCGGCGCCGGGTCGCGCTCGATCCGTACCTGCTGGTGGACCCGCGCTGGTTCACCCGCTGCGGAGCGCCGCATGCCGAGGTGCGGCCGCGCACCGGGCGAGCCCGCAACGAGATGAACGACTTCCGCTTCGACGCGGTCCTCACCCCCCAACTCCCGGCCTCCGTCATCGAGGTGGAGCAGTGGTGCTCCTGGCCCGGGGCCCTGGGCGGGCTGCGTGAGCTGCTGGCAGCGCAAGCGGGCCCGGTAGGCGTCCTGCGGGTGCCCGACCGCCGTACGGCCGGGGCGTGCGCGGTACGGGATGCCCTCGCGGCGGGCCGCAGCGGACTCACCGCCGCCGACCTGCGTGCGCTGGCCGCACGAGCGGAAGCCGACGCCGTACACCCCGCGGCTGTGGAGGAACTGGCAGCGGAACTGGGGCGGCAGGTACGGCTGTCCCGTGCGGCGGGATACCGCGACGGCGCCTTCGACGCCGTATTCCTTCCCACCGCCTCTGCGGACCCGGGCGTGGCTGCCGAGACGCCCGCGATCCGGTGGCCGCGGCCGGTGTGCGACGACGAACTCGTCTCGGCGCCCCTGCACCGGCACGTCCTGGCCCGGGCCTGCGAGGAACTGCTGCCCGCGCTGCGCCGTCAGGCTGATGCCCGTCTGCCCGAGCACGAGCGGCCCAGCCGGTACGTGCTGTTGACGGAACTGCCCCTGGGCCCCAACGGCAAGCTCGACCGGGCGGCCCTGCCCGCACCGTCGAGCGAACGGCCTGTGGTGTCCACGTCCTACCGGGCACCGGAGACACCGGTCGAGGAGACTCTCACCGAGATCCTGGCGAGCGTTCTGCAGCTGGACCGGGTGGGCGTGGACGACGACTTCGTGGAACTGGGCGGCGACTCGCTGCGGGCCGTTCGGGCCGCCACGCAGATCGGCGACGCCGTGGGCCGGAGCGTCCCGTCCCGCACCGTGCTGGAGCACCCCACCGCGGCACGACTGGCCGCACACCTTGCCCGTCCGGCCGCGGACACGCCACTGCCCGGCCAGCGGGCTGCGCCCGTGCCGGACGCCTTGCGGGAAGTCGGTCCGGACGGGGTGCGGCTGGCCGTCGGGCCCACGCAACAGTTCCTGCGGGTCAACGACGACCGGGCCGGCGGAATCCTGCCCAGTCACGGACCGCGATTCTCGCTGGAATGCCACTACCGCATCCGCGGCCCCCTCGACGTCGCTGCCCTGTCGGTGGCCGTCGACCGTCTCGTGGCCCACCAGCCCGCACTGCGCACCGCGGTGCGCCTGACCGGCGAACCGGGCGACCTGCACCAGACCGTCCGCCCCGCCGGCAAGGCGGTCCTGCACCACCACCGCGACCCCGTACCCGGCCAGGGCGGCCCCGAGGAGGCCCTGGCGGCCCTGCACGCCGCCGATCCCCTCGACGCCGCTGCCGGGCACGTCTTCACCGCGACCCTGCTCACCGCCGGCCCGCACGATCACCTGCTGGGCCTGCGACTGCACCACCTCACCTCCGACGGCTGGTCCCTCAACCTCGTCGAACAGCAGCTGTCCACCCTGTACGCGGACGCTGTCGCGGGCCGCACCAGCTCCCTGCCGCCAACCGACTACTACGCACTGAACGCACCGGAGGAACCGCGCGCCGAGGACGTCGCTTTCTGGGCGCAACGGCTCTCCGGAGCCCGCCCCGGCGTATTGATCCCGCCCGCGCAGCTGGGCGCTCACACCGATGTCCACGACGCCCTGCTGCGGACCCGGCGCGTCCCCGCCGCCACCGCCACCGCGTTCCGGGAGCTGGCCCGCACCGAACGTCTGACCCCGGCAAGCGCGCTGTACGCGCTCTTCGCCGCCGCCGTGGCAGCCGATACAGGGCAGGACGAGACGCTCCTTCTCGCGGTGAGCGCCGCCCACCCGGCAGGCACCGCCCACACCGCGGGCCTGTACGCCCAGGCCGTCCCCGTACGCCACCACGTGCCCCAAG
The DNA here is from genome assembly GCF_058245575.1 of Streptomyces sp. UF-297. Lineage (NCBI taxonomy): Bacteria > Bacillati > Actinomycetota > Actinomycetes > Kitasatosporales > Streptomycetaceae > Streptomyces > Streptomyces sp. UF-297. Next base: position 21,001 of record NZ_JBSIBZ010000005.1, read on the forward strand.
ATCCCGCGCTGACCGTGCGCCAGGCCCTGCACGCCGCGGACGCCGCCCTGCACCAGGCGCTGCGTCACGACAGCTCCTCCCTGCTCACCTTGGCAGGAGTGCACCCGCCGATCGGAGAGCTCTTCGCCGCCTCACAGTTCGTCTTCTACGACTACCTGCCACCCGTCGAGGGGCTGCGCCTGACCGGCTGCGCCGTCGAGCGCACCGACCAGCTCGACCCTGCCTTCTCCGGCCAGCTCTTCCAACTGCCCTGCGACCTGGGCCTGCTGGCCCGCGAGAACGGAGACGCACTGGACCTGGCCGTCATCTTCGACCCCGCCTACGCCCCGCCGCACTACGCCGAGAACCTGCTGCACCGCCTCGCGGACGCGCTCACCGCCCTGGCCGACTCCGCCGCCGACCGCCCCTGGAAGGGGCTGGTTCCCGCCGATTCCTGGCTCGCCGGCCTGCGCTGACCGACTGCCCGCTGCCGGGATCGGCTCGCAGCAGTCCCGCCGCCCGGCCGACGGGATCGGTGGCACAGGCTCCATGACTGGCCCTCTCCCACCGGCCGAGCCGCTTCTCCGTCTCGGCGAAACCCGGCCCTCCCAGCCTCGGCGGCGCACCCGCCCGCACCCACGCCTGCCCGGCTGACCCTCTCCTGCGGCCTGCTCCGCTCCGCGGCCCACTGCCCACCGGGCACGCTTCCTGCGCCCGCACCTGCGTGCCCCGCCAGGGCACGGCCGTCCCGTCCCGCTCTCCTCAACCGAAGGACACTTCCATGCTCAATGCCCACGACGAACGCCGCGAGACCCGGACCGCAGGCTGGATCGGGATCGCCATGGTGGCGCTCTTCCTGGTCCCGCTGCCCTTCGTCCGTAACCCGTTGAGCCGCCCCTTCCCGTACTGGAGCGACTCCTCCGACAGCATCGGCACCTGGTTCGCCGAGAACCCGTCGATCTCCGGCTACACCATCGACATCGCCTTCGGCCTGCTCTTCATCTGGTTCGCCGCCGGCCTCAAGCGGTGGCTCACCGCCCCGGGGCGGGCGCCGCTGCAGGCCGAACTCCTCATCCCCAGCGCCCTGTCCGTGGGCATCTGCTGGATGATGTCCAACGCCGCGTTCCTCCTCGGCCCCGTCGCCGCCGAGCGCCCGGACGCCATCAGCAGCGCCTACCTGCACCTCACTTACGACCTGTGCGTCACGTTCGGCTACGCGGGCTCCCTGCCGCTGGCCCTGTTCTCCTACGCCGCGGGCAGCCTGATCCTGAAGAACACCACCCTGCCCCGCTGGACCGGCTGGACCTCCCACGTCCTGGCCGTGGCGCACTTCGGGTACTTCTTCAACGTCCTGACCACCAGCGACACCCCCTTCACCCCGTGGGGCTGGGGCAGCTTCGGCTCCTACGTCGGCTTCGCCCTGTGGGCCCTGGCCCTGTGCGTGATGATGATCCGCTCTCCGCGTCCCGCCCCGCCGCTCGCCCACGTCCCCGCCCCCGCCGACCGGGCCGCGGTGACCATCCCCACGGCTCCCACGGCCTGACCCTTCCGCACGCACCCTCCCGGCCGGGCCCTCAAAGGCCCGGCCCCTCACCCGCCCCGGCCATTCACCCAGGAGGTTCCATGGCCACCCGCACACACACTCCGCTCACCGTGCCGCCCCTGTACTGCCCGTTCCCCGCCCGCCGCTCTCCGCATGCCCAGGCCGTCGACGCCGGGAGCCTCACCTGGATGCAGTACTTCGACCTCTTCCGGGACGACGCACACCGCGAGTACACCCGCCGTGCCCATGTGGGGGACTTCGTCGGCCTCGGCATCCCCGACGGCCGTGCCGACACCCTCCTGGCCGGTACGAACTACTGCAACTGGCTCTTCGCCTTCGACGACGCACTGTGCGACGAGACCCTCGGCGGCACCACCCCCGAAACCCTCGCCCCCTACCTCGCCCGCCTGAGCCGTGCCCTGCACACTCCCGACGCCCCGCTGATGCGCGACGACAAGTGGGCCGCCTCCCTCCTCGACATCCGCCACGCCCTCGCCCAACAAGGCACCCCCGCCCAGGTCTACCGGTGGACCGACCAGGTCGACGCGTACTTCTCCGGCCTGGTCTGGGAAGCCGCCATCCGGCAGAAGCCGCACTCGGCGAGCCTGGACGACTACCTCATGATGTGGCAGAGCAGCAGCGCCGCCCTGTCCGCCCTCGCCTTCATCGAAATCGCCCAGGACTACGTCCTGACCGCCGAGGAGTACCACGACCCGCGCATCCACGTCCTGCACGACCTGTGTGTCGCCCTCATCGCCTGGCACAACGACACCACGTCCTACAACAAGGAAACCTTCCGCGAACGGCACTTCGGCTACCCCGAGGCAATGAATCTGGTGCCCGTCCTCGCCCGGCACCACGGCTGCACCCCCCAACAGGCCCTGCGCGAAGCGACGTTGATGCACGACCGGGCCATGCACCGGCTGCACCACCTCGCCCGGCAACTCACCAGCGGTGACAACCCCCGGCTCGCCCGCTACGCACAGGCCCTGACCGACTGGGTCGCCGGCAGCCTGCACTGGCACCTCACCAGCGGCCGCTACAACGACCCCAACGACCCCGGCCAGACCGTGGCCCCCCGCGTCCGGATGCCCGCCGTTGTCACCCGGCCCGCCGACCCCGCGCGCCTCGATCAGCCCCTCACCACACCCGTTGCCGCCTGGTGGTGGAACGCCTGACCGGCAACCCCAGCACGCCCGCATGCCCCACGGCGCCCGGCGCCGATCACGTCCCACCCAGCTTCCGCCAGGAGAACAATGACCTTCACCGCCTCCCGGCCCTCCGGCACCTCCGCGCCCCTGCCCCTGCTGCCCGGTGCGCTGCCCCTGGTCGGGCACGCCCTGCGCCTCCTCAACGACCCGGCGGGGTTTCTCACCGCCGCACCCGCCCACGGACCGCTGTCACACGTCCGGCTGGGCCCGCTGACCGCCACTCTCGTCAGTGACCCCGCCCTCACCCGGGAAGTCCTCCTCGACGACGCTCTCTACGACAAGGGCGGACCCCTTTACGACCGCATCGCCGACGTCATGGGCAACGGCATGCTCGCCTGCCCCCACGCCCGCCACCGGCACCAACGGCGTCTGCTCCAGCCCGTCTTCCACAAGGACCGCCTGCCCGCCCACCTCGACCTCATGGCCGCCGAAATCACCGACGGCATCGACCAGTGGCAGCCGGGCCGCACCCTGGACATGGCCGCCCAGGCCCAGTCCCTGACCGCCCGCGCGATCGTCGCCACCCTCTTCGACGGCACCCTGGACCCCGCCACCGTCGCCACCATGGTCCACGACATGTCCGCGATCACCGCCGGCATCTACACCCACGCCCTGCTCCCCGCCGCGTACACCCGCCTGCCCCTGCCCGCCCACCGCCGCTACACCCGCGCCCAGAGGAGCCTGCGCGCCACCCTGGGCCGCATCATCGCCGAACACCGCTCCCGCGCCACCGACCACGGCGCCTTCCTGAGCCTCCTGACCGAAACCGGCCCGGACGGCCGCACCCTGTCCGACAAGGACGTCAGCGACCAGGTCATCACCTTCTTCATCGCCGGAATGGAAACCACCGGCAACGCCCTCGCCTGGGCCGCCCACCACCTCGCCCAGGACCCCGCCCTCCAGCAGCGCGTGCACGCCGAAGCCGCGGACCTTCCCCCGGGCCCCCTCACCCACGCCCACCTGCCCGACCTGGAACTCGTCGGCCGCGTCATCACCGAAACGCTGCGGCACTACCCACCCGTCTGGCTCCTGACCCGCACCGTCACCCGGAACACCACCCTCGGCGGCCACCCCTTGAACGCCGGGGACACCCTCGTCGTCAGCGCCTACCTCGTCCAGCACCTCCCCTCCGCCCACCCGAGCCCCCACCATTTCGACCCCGACCGCTGGGCGCCCCCGCACACCGCACCCCCCGTTACCGGCTCCCTCATCCCCTTCGGCCTGGGCGCCCGCAAGTGCATCGGCGACGCCCTCGGCATCGGCGAACTCACCCTCGCCCTCGCCGCCCTCACCCGCCGCTGGCAGCTCTCACCCGCGACCTCCGTACCCGTCCGCTACGAAAAGGACATCGTCATCCGCCCCCACAACCTCCACCTCCACCTCCAACCCCGCCACCGAAGCGCCTGACCCCGCCTCACGGGAAACGCGACGACCGCGACAGGCTGCGACATCACGACCCGGGTCAGCCGTCCACGTCAGCCCGTCCATCACCGAGTCGGCCAGGGTGAATCACACCCCGGTAGCCCATACATCCATCACAACGTTGCGCGGCCACGGTCCGCCACCGGTTCGCGCTCGCCGTGCCAGAGCCGGTCGCCGTGGCGGCCCACGCCTCGTGGGCGGCTTCGATCGCAGTCAGTCCTGCGCTTCGGTGATTCGGCGGAGTGGGGTGCCGACCAGGGCCGGATCCCCGGAGGCATCAGGCGAGCAGCTGGTGCAGGGAGTTGGGGTGGGGGAGGTGGATCCAGCCTTCGCTGCGGGCCAGGGCCGCGTCGGGGCTGTTGGGCCACGTGGTCAGGCCGCAGGCCACCGCTCGGGCCACCAGGGCGGACAGGAGTGCGTCGTAGGCGTCCTGGCTGCCGGCGAACTCTTCTTCGGCGCCGGTCTCCAGGCGCAGCCAGGGGGCGGCGGCCAGCAGTTCGCCCAGGGTGCCGCTGGTCAGGCCCCAGCGGTGACGGGCCGCGGCCGGGTACACCTCCGCCATCGTTCCGGCGCCGGTGCGGTCGACCACGCGGCCGCGGGATGCCAGCAGTGCCTGCAGGCGGGCCCAGCGGGCCGCGACCGCTCCGAGCTTGTCGAAGGAGACCGACAGCGGGGGGCGCGGTGCGGTCCGGGCCACCATCGTGTCGGTGCGCCGGTAGCGCAGGGCGCGCAGGTCCTGGGCCCCGTCGATATCCCTTCCGGGCCAGGACGGCTGGGGTGCTGCGTGGGCGGCCACCGCCGTGCTGAAGGCGGCGGGCCAGCCGAACGGGCAGTCCACCCCGGCCCGGTCCCCCTCGCCCAGGGCGCACAGCAGTTTCAGCAGCCGCTCATCGTCACAGGCCTGGTAGGGGCGCTGTACGACGGCCCGGCCCAGCTGCCACTCGATGAGCGCGCAGGCGGTGCGCGGTGGCCGCGCGGACAGATCAATGCCGAGAGTACGCATGCCGTCCACCCTCCCCGGGCCCGGCGCGCCTCATGATCCGAACGCAACTACGCATCCGGATAGGGGACTTCACGCCCCTGCCCTGTCAGGGCGGACAGGATCCGCCAGGGCGGTGCCGTCGGAATCCCGGCCCGGCCATCTGCGGCGGGTGTGGTTCCTTCGGCGGGACGGGCTGAGCTGGTGTTGTGCCGAATCGGGTGTGCGTGGCACTGATCCCGCACGGGTGAACGCCGCAGGTGGTCACGGCAGCTGCGATCAGGATCGCTGGGAGAGCGGTCGCCGGGAGCCCAGGCCGACCGGCGTCTCTCAAGGGATCACATGCCAGTGGGGAACCCGCAGGTGTGGGCTGCCGGGGCCGTACGCGAAGGGAGTCACACCCGTACGGCGTCCTGGAGCCGGACCCCTGCTGGCCGGTCAACTGCCCGCCGGTGAACAGAATTCCGCCTTCATGATGCCGGTTCCGGCGCTGTCGGGGACGCCCCAGTCGCCGTTGAGGTTGAGGGCGAGGGTGTGCCGGCCGTCCTCGGTGGTGACGGCCTGGGAGATCGAGCCGAGCCAGCCGCCATCGTGGCCCCAGACCCACGTCCCGCAGGCTGTCTTGTACGTCGCGATGCCCAGGCCGTAGCGGTATGCGGGGTTCTGCGGGTGCGGGACGGTCGTCTTCATCTCGGCGAGCTGCTCGGCGGGCAGCAGTTCGCCACGGAGCAGGGCGCTGTAGAAGCGGTTCAGGTCCGCGGCGGTGGAGATGATGTCGCCGTCGCCCCAGGACTGGGAGGCGTTCTGCCGGGTGACGTCGTAGACCTTCGTCGCGTCGGGATCGGCGCTCAGGGTGGAGTAGGCCCGGCTGCTCGGCTCGGGCACGTCCGCCGAATGGCCGGGCAGGACGGTGCCGTGCAGCCCGAGCGGCTCGATGATGCGGTGGCGGATCTCGTCCTCGTAGCTGCGGCCGCCGGCCTTCTCCATGATCAGGGCGGCCAGGACGTAGTTGGTGTTGGAGTAGCCGTACCGGGCGCCGGGTTCGAAGGCCGGCCGGTGCGACAGGGCGGTCCGTACGGCCAGGTCGGGTGTCACCGTGTCATAGCGGTGCCTGAGAAAGCCCGGGGCCCGGACGTACTTCTTGAGATGGCCGGGATCCTCGGTGTAGTCATAGATCCCGCTGGTGTGGTTGAGCAGCTGACGTACGGAAACCCTCCGCCCGTCGTTGCCGTTGCCCCGCACCACACCCGGCAGCCACCGCTCCACCGCGTCGTCGAGGCCGACCTTCCCCTCCGCCTTCTGCTGCAACAGCACGGTCGCCACGAACGTCTTGGTGATACTGGCGACACGGAAGCGGTCATCGACGCTGCGCGGCCGGCCCGTCGCGCGGTCGCCGACCCCCGACGTACTCCGCCACACCCCCTTACGGTCCCTCGCCTGCGCCGTAATCCCGGGAACCCCGGCCCGCACGATCGCGTCCATGACCCGCTGCGTGGCCTCATGCCCCCCGCCCCGCGCAGCGCCACCCGACGCCCCCGCCCCTGCGGGGGCGATGAACGCGCTGACGGCGAGGGCCCCGGCAACCAGCGCCCCCGCTGCGCCGCGCGCCATCCGACGAGCTGCCATGCCTCGCTCCATACGGATACCTGCCTTTACGGGGTACGGTGCCCGCCGCTTTCCCGGAGAGCGCCCGGGCGCAGCGTCAACACCCTTCGCACAGAAGAGACTTCACAGCAGCCGCGCAGGTTGAGCCGCACCGCACCTCATCGAGCAGTCCGCGCAGGAGTGGGACCGCGTCGACGAGGGCGGGGCGGGCATCGCCCTGAGCGGGCCGAGGAGAAGGCGCCTGACGGGCGAAAGCCCGACTCAGGCGCCTATCTCGTGCCTCTAGAAGAAACCGAGGGGCTTCGGGGAGTAGGACACCAGGAGGTTCTTGGTCTGCTGGTAGTGGTCCAGCATCATTTTGTGGGTTTCGCGGCCGATGCCGGACTGCTTGTAGCCGCCGAAGGCGGCGTGGGCCGGGTAGGCGTGGTAGCAGTTGGTCCAGACGCGGCCGGCCTGGATGGCGCGGCCCGCGCGGTAGGCGGTGGAGCCGTCGCGGGTCCAGACGCCGGCGCCCAGGCCGTAGAGGGTGTCGTTGGCGATGGAGATGGCGTCGTCGAAGGAGGTGAAGGGGGCCACCGCCACGACCGGGCCGAAGATTTCCTCCTGGAAGACGCGCATGTCGTTGCTGCCTTCGAAGATGGTCGGGCGGACGTAGTAGCCGCCCTCCAGGTCGCCGCCGAGTTCGGCGCGGGCGCCGCCGGTGAGGATGCGGGCGCCCTCCTTCTGGCCGATGTCCAAGTAGGAGAGGATCTTCTCCAGTTGGTCGTTGGAGGCCTGGGCGCCGATCATGGTGTCGGTGTCCAGCGGGTGGCCCTGGACGATGCGTTCGGTGCGGGCCACGCCCGCGTCCAGGAAGTCGCGGTAGTGGCCGCGCTGGATCAGCGCGCGCGACGGACAGGTGCACACCTCGCCCTGGTTGAGGGCGAACATCGTGAAGCCTTCGAGGGCCTTGTCGAGGAAGTCGTCCTGGGCGGAGGAGACGTCGTCGAAGAAGATGTTGGGGCTCTTGCCGCCGAGTTCGAGGGTGACGGGCTTGAGGTTCTCGGAGGCGTACTGCATGATCAGGCGCCCCGTCGTGGTCTCCCCGGTGAACGCGATCTTGGCGACCCGGGGGCTGGAGGCGAGCGGCTTGCCCGCCTCGGCCCCGAAGCCGTTGACGATGTTGACGACGCCGGGCGGGAGCAGGTCGGCGATCAGGCTCATCCAGTAGTGGACCGAGGCCGGGGTCTGTTCGGCGGGCTTGAGGACGACGGCGTTGCCGGCCGCGAGCGCCGGGGCGAGCTTCCATGCCGCCATCAGGATGGGGAAGTTCCAGGGGATGATCTGCGCCACGACGCCCAGGGGCTCGTGGAAGTGGTACGCGACGGTGTCCTCGTCTATCTGGGACAGGCCGCCCTCCTGGGCGCGTATCGCCCCCGCGAAGTAGCGGAAGTGGTCGATGGCGAGGGGGATGTCGGCGGCCAGCGACTCCCGTACGGGCTTGCCGTTCTCCCAGCTCTCCGCGACCGCGAGAGCAGGGAGGTTCTGCTCCATGCGGTCGGCGATGCGGTTGAGTACGGCGGCTCGCTCGGCGGGGGAGGTGCGGGCCCAGGCGTGCGCGGCGGCGTGCGCGGCGTCCAGCGCGCGCTCGACGTCGTCGGCGGTGCCGCGGGCGACCTCGGTGAAGGTGCGGCCGTTGACCGGCGTCGGGTTCTCGAAGTAGCCGCCCTGCTTGGGCGGTACGTACTCGCCGCCGATCCAGTGGTCGTAGCGCGGCTGGTAGGACATGACGGAGTCGGCGGAACCGGGGTCTGCGTAGCGGGTCATGGGGCGGCCTTTCGGTGGTGTGTGCGGGTGGGGTGTGCGGGCGGTTGGGGTGTGGGGCGGTTGGCGTGGGCGGACGGCTCGGGCGCGGGTTAGGGACGGGTACGTTGCACTGACGTTGCGTGGGCGGAGTGCTCGTACGGGGAGCACCGGTATCGCGTTCCGGAGGGCGGGGGAGTGCTGCCGCGATCCATGAGGCCGTACGCCGTACGCAGCCGCGCTGCCTGCGCGCGGGCAGCCGACTGCCCTGCCTCCGGCGGAGGGAGGGTTGTGTGCAGTGCCTCCCATATCTCCAGTATCTCCAGGTCGCCCTCGCCCCAAGGGGTTTGGGACCAGTGGCGCAAGTGGGCGGGATCCCGCTCCACGAGGACCGCGTCGCGCAGCCGGGTCTCCAGCGTGTCGCGCAGCCGTCGTACGCCCGGAGATTCCGAGTGCGGCAGGGGCGGACCGCCGCAACCGCGCAGTGCAGCGGACAGGTCTCCGGCCGTCAACTCCCTCTCCACGGCGTCCAGATCGCTGTTCGCGGGCGTACAGAGCCGGTACGGGCGGGGGCCGAGCGCGGGGCCCAGCAGCCGCCGCAGTCGGGAGGGCTCGGCGCGCAGCATCACCGGCCGTACGTCCCGCTCTCCGTAGAGGAGGAGAGTGAGTTGATGGATCGTCAGGCCCTCGGGGTGGCGGGCCGGCAGGAGTGCGATCTCGCTGTGGCGTCGGCCGAGCCGCGGTTGACGTCCGTCCGTGACGAGCAGCGCCTCGTCGCGACCCAGTGTGGTCAGGTGAAGGCGGGGGCCGCCGTGCTCTGCCGTGTCGGTGGCGGCCAGATGTGCCCCGGCGGCGGGGGCGGCGGCCCGGACCAGCGCCAGGCTGTGCGGGCCTGCCAGGTGGTCGCCGCCGGTGATGTCCACCGCGCCCAGCAGCCTGCCGACCCGTACGTCATGGAGTGGCGCGGCGGCACGGGTCCATGGCTGAACCCGCGTGTTGAAGTCCTCGGCGGCGAAGATCTGCACCGGGTGGTTGGCGGCAAGGGCGGTGCCCGGTGCGTTCGTTCCGGCGTGCCGCTCGTCCCGGCGGGCCCCGGCCACGAAGTTCATCCGCTCGGCCTGACGTACGACCCCGGGGTGCCCCTCGATCCACAGCAGCCGGCCCTGGGCATCGCAGATGGCCAGGAGGCGTGCGCCGTCGTCGGCGGAGGTGCCCAGCAGGTTCCGGAAGAGGGGCATGGCGCGGGCGAGTGGATGTGTCTCGCGGTAGGTGCGCAGCTCCGGCTCGTCGACATCGATCGGCGCGATCTCGTCGGTCGCCGCGCCCGCACTCGCCGACCGCCGCCAGGAGTCGGCGACCACCTGGCGCACCGGGGGCGCACCGGACGCCCCGGCCAGGAACGCCGCATGCGCGCGGCGCACCGTGCGGGTGTGCTCCGCCGGATCGGCTCCCGTCGCCGGCGCGAGCCAGGGGTTGACCACGTGCCACCTCTCCGCTGCCGTCGCCGCCTTTGCTGCGGCTGAGCTCGGCATGTGTGCGTTTGTCGTTCGGTCCGTACGGCCGTGCCCGGGCGTTCGTGCCCGTACGGTCGCGTGACCAGGCCGGAAGGTGTCCCGACGCCGCTGGCCGGACATGCCCGTACGGTCCCCGCCCACGTGGCCGAAGTGCATACGCCGACTGCACTGTTGGTACGCCACCCACGCCCTCGGCGGACGCACACGGGCGCCGCTCGTGCCCGCCCGCCGACCGCCAGGGGGCGCAGCTCACACCCGTTCGCCGACCGACGTCGAGCCTGCCCCGCGCCCGCACGCCGATCGTGCTCGTACGGCAGCGGACAGTAAAGCCCCAGGGGCAGGGATCAGCCATTGGCTCCGGTCAGGTTCGGCCATCGGCTTTGTAGGGAACGGGCGCTCAGCTGACTCTGCGCGCGTGGCACGCGGACGGGGTGCGGTGGGCCTCGTCGTGCGTACACCCAGCCCTACCCGGCGGCCCGTCCCACCCGCGCCTTCGGCACCCGATCCGCCACCGCCCGCCAGTGCCCCTTGGGCAGCCCCACGAGCCCGTACAGCAGTCGTACGGGAGAGCGGCGCGGCAGCAGCAACAGACCCGCGCCGACGGCGAAGAGCAGCAGGCCGAGGGGGAAGCCCAGCGGGCGGATCAGGAGGCTGGCGAGGAGCGCGCCGGCGAAGGGCAGTACGTACAGTCCCGCGCCCGCGATGGCGACCGCGATGACCCGCGGCACCTTCAGGTCCTCGGCGCCGCCCGGCAGCCGCCAGCCCTCGATCAGCCAGCCGATCTCCGCCAGGAGCATGGTCGCGATGACGGCGGCGCCGAAGACGAGGAGGGACAGGAATGTTCCGGAGGTGAGGAAGTCCAGGACGTTGTTGATCACGCTGTCCTTGGGCCAGTCGCGCAGTTCGGTGCCACTGAGGCTGAGGAAGCGCCGGTAGCCCTGCCCGTCCCAGCCGTGGATCATGGTGCCGAAGAGCAGGAAGTACCCGGCCACGCAGTTCAGATACGCCCAGTAGCCCGCCCCGACCAGGCACAGGGCCTGGGCGAGCAGGAAGCCGAGGAGCGCGCCGATCACGATCCCCCCGGAGTAGAGCAGGGCGAATCCCGCCCACAAGCCGCGGTGCCCGTCCGCGATGTGCATCGTCGCCCAGGAGGGGTTGAGCCACATCAGGAACAGCCCGGTCGGCACCATCAGCACCGCGGCGAACAGCAGCGTGAGGCAGAGGTACGGATTCGCCGCACGGCTGACGAGCCGCGGCGCCAGCAGTTTGGGCATCCCGGACCGGTCGGTGGCGCGGCGCTGGAAGAACTGGAGCTGGCGGGCGGCGGACAGCGCGAAGGTGGAGCCGATCGCGTACGCCCAGAACAGTGCGGCCGGCAGCTGGATCATGACGAACCCGGCCGGAGCGGCTTCGCGTCGGCGCGCAGCGTGAGCCCGTCGGCGACGATCAAGTCCGAGGTGACCAGGGCCTGTTCGGCGTCCACGTCGGTCATGTAGACGAAGGGCGGGACGACGGGAGGCACCGGGAGCGTGTCCGGAGTGAAGGTCAGACACAGGATGCCCTGCAGGCAGCCGCTGAACTTGGTCAGATACAGCGTCACGTCCCCGCTGAGGTTCAAGTTGTCGGCTCCCAGGCCGAGTTCGGGACCGCCGTCGCGGGTCACGAGCCGGTAGTCGGTCAGCGACGCCGCCCGCATCTTGAGCACCATGACCTTCAGCGGTCCGTCGGCGGTCGGCATGTGGGTCACGCCGGCGATCGTGAAGCCCTGCGGCGCGAACATGGACGTGGTCACGGTCGGCGGGACGGTCGGCGCGGGAATGCCGTCCGCGGCGCGCGCCGGACCGGCCGGAGTCCCTACGGCCGCAAGGAGCGCGACCGGCAGCACGACAGCGAGTACCTTCCCGCCGGACCCGGACCCGGACCCGGACCCGGACCCGGACCCGGACCCGGACCCGGACCCGGACCCGGACCCGGACCCGGACCCGTTCTCCACCTCCACCCCCTGACCGTCGCGCGCGCCCTTCCCGCCGTCCCCTTCTTCCTTATCTCCGTTGCCGTCCTCGTCTCCGTCCCCGTCTCCGTCCCCGTCTCCGCCTCCGTCCCCGTCGTCATCACCGCGCACGGGCGTCCACCCGAACCCCATCGCACTCCCCGCTATCCCCAGCCCCATCCCCACCAGGAATCCACCGAGGTTCGTCGCGGCGAAGGACAGCACCGACAGGATCAGCGCGTTGATGCTCACGTAGTGGTGCGAAGACGGCATGAGCCACAGGAAGAGCCCCGCCACGATCAGTGCCAGCCCGATGCCGATGGCCGCGAGGCCGCCCAGCCCCAGGCTCACCAGCACCGTCAGCGGCGACAGCGGTACGAGCAGCAGTTCGGCGCCGCCCAGGATGAGCAGCAGCCCGGCCCAGAAAGGCCGGGTCCGCCGCCACTTGCGTACCACCGACCGCTGTTCGGGCCACGGCAGCCTGCGTTCCAGCCACCCCGCGTGGCGGCCCGCGGTCAGAAGCACTTCTTGCCGCCCAGGCTCACATCCAGTTTCATGCCCTTGAGGCGGAAGTTACCGCCGGTGGCCGACCAGGCATGCGACCTGACCGAGGAGACCTCGATGTCGCCCGCCTGGAGACCGAACTTGCCCTTCTCGCCCTGCACTCCGGGCACGGAGTCCAGCGTGGAGGCGTCCCGGCCGATCTGGGCCGTACCGAAGCGGGCGTCGCCGACCAGGTCCTCGCCGTCGATGACGAGGTTGTCGGCGGTGACATCGCCGGCGTCGCCACCGGCCATCAGCTTGAACACCACCGTGCCGATCGGGGTCTTGACCTCGGCGGCCTGGCAGATGTCGGCCAGCCTGGCCGTGCCCAGGCCCAGCAGCGCGACCGCGTGCCCCTTGTTGTCGGCGTCGCGGTCGATGTTCACGTACGAGGCGAGGCCCTTGCTGGTCAGCTTGCTGGTCGTGACCTGGAAGTTGGTGCCCGAGACGGCGAAGGAGGCGGCCAGCGCCCCCTCGGCCATCACCGACGCCATCGCGCCCACCGCCAGCACCGCGGGCAGGGCCACCACCGCGGTCTTCTTCCAGGCTGTTCTGCCCTCTGGCAGGCGCCGGGACCTTCTGCTCACTGCGTCCTCCCCGGGGTTGCTGATCGCGACCGTCCGTACGGGCGGGTACGGATCCACGGCCGCGTACGGACACGTACGGGCGCGCGTGGGAAGTGCTGTGCAAAGAGTGCTTCGAGCGTGCTTCGGGAGTGCTCCATCGAGCCGCCGTAGGGCGAAGCCGCAGGTGGCTCCTGCCTGCCGGGCCTCTGCCATACTGCGGAAAACCCGTGGCAGTTGGAGACTAGGGCGGATTTTGAATAATAGTCAACAGCGCGGACCGGTCACCTCGACGGCTGCCCGCAGCACCGAACGCTCCCAGGCGCGCAGGGCCGAACTCATCGCGATCGGCCGGAAGTTGTTCGCCGACACCTCCTACGACGCGCTGTCCATGGACGACATCGCCCGCCATGCCGGTGTCGCCAAGGGCCTGATCTACTACTACTTCAAGAACAAGCGCGGCTATTACCTCGCGATCATCGAGGAGTCCGTGGCGGAACTGGTCCAGCGTGCCGGTTCCACCCACGATCTGCCGCCCGTCGAGCGCGTGCAGCACACCGTCGACGGGTACCTGCGCTACGCCCAGCACCACCAGGCCGCCTACCGCGCCATCGTCACCGGCGGCGTCGGCTTCGACGCCGAGGTCCTGGCCATACGCGAGGCGGTCCGCGAGCAGTTACTGGCCACCATCGCGCACACCGCCTGGGGCCGCGAGGACATACCGCCGCTGGCCCGTACCGCCCTGATCGGCTGGCTCTCCAGCGTGGAGGGCGTCACCCTGGACTGGATCAAGGACCGCCCCGGCGTCCCGCCCCTGGAGCGCGGCACGGTCTGCTCCCTGCTGGTGCGGGGCCTGGGCGACACCCTCCGGCTGATCGAGGAGTACGAACCGGACTGCCCGGCCCCCACGCGCCGGCCGTAACGGAAACGCCGCACGGGCGCATACGCCGCACGGGCGCATACGCCACAGAGACGCATGCGCCGCGAGGGCGGCGAACGCTCGCAGGGGCCGCGAACGCGGTGCGAGGGCGGCAGGCCGAAGCCTCCCGCCCTCGCAACACGCCCTGCCGACGCGTTACTTGATCGCCTTGATCAGCTCTCCGTTGGCCGTGTCCCCGCTCAGCTCCCAGAAGAAGGTGCCGCCCAGCCCCTGCTGGTTCTTGTACGCCATCTTGGTGCCGATGGTCTCCGGGGTGTCATAGCTCCACCACTGGTCACCGCACTTCGCGTACGCCGTGCCGCCGACCTTCCCGGTGGCGGGGCAGCGACCCTTGAGGATCTTGTAGTCCTCGAACCCGGGCTCGTACTTGCCCGGCGCCGGGCCCGTGGCCGTGCCGCCCGGTGCGGCCTGGGTCACGCCCTGCCAGCCGCGTCCGTAGAAGCCGAGGCCCAGCAGCAGCTTGGCGGACGGGATGCCCAGGTCCTTGAGCTTCTTGATGGTGTCGGTGGTGTTGAAGCCCGCCTTGGGGATCCCGTTGTAGGAGGTCAGCGGGGAGTGCGGGGCGGTCGGGCCCTTGGCGTCCCACGCGCCGAAGTAGTCGTACGTCATCGGGTTGTACCAGTCGACGTACTGGGCGGCGCCCGCGTAGTCGGTCGCGTCGATCTTGCCGCCGGAGGAGGCGTCCGCCGTGATCGCGGCGGTGACCAGGTTCGACGTACCGAACTTCTGCCGCAGTGCCTTCATCACGCCGGTGAAGGCCTGCTTGCCGCTGGTGTCGCAGGTCAGCCCGCAGGCGTTGGGGTATTCCCAGTCGATGTCGATGCCGTCGAAGACATCGGCCCAGCGCTTGTCCTCGACCAGGTCCAGGCAGGACTGGGCGAACGCGGCGGGGTTCTTGGCGGCCTGGGTGAAGCCGCCGGACCAGGTCCAGCCGCCGAAGGACCAGATCACCTTCAGGTTGGGGTGCAGCTTCTTGAGCTTGCGCAGCTGGTTGAAGTTGCCGCGCAGCGGCTGGTCCCAGGTGTCGGCCTTGCCGTCCACGCTCTGGTCGGCGGTGTAGGCCTTCTCGTAGTCGGCGTATCCGTCGCCGATGGTGCACTTGCCGCCCTGGACGTTGCCGAAGGCGTAGTTGATGTGCGTGAGCTTGTCCGCCGAACCGGACGTCTGGATGTTCTTGACGTGGTAATTGCGGTCGTAAACGCCCCAGTTGGTGAAGTAGCCGATCACCTTGGTGCCGGCGGCGTCGCTTCCGGCGGCCGGCGCCGCCTTCGGGGCGGCCGCCGGTTTCGCGGGGGAGGGGGACTGGCCCGCGGAGGCGGAGCCGGCGAGCAGGGTGCCGGCCAGTGCCGCCGTACACAGTGCGGTGGTTGCGGCGATCAGCGCGCGCGGTGATCGCGTCCGGTGCGGTCTGAGCATGGTCTCTCCTCGGAGGGGGGATCGAGGGTGGAGCCTGACCTGCGTTCGGGTTTGGCATGAACGCGTGAAACGTTGCAGGAGAAGCTAGAAGGACTAGACCAGTGGGGTCAATGGTGCGGACCAATTTCCTTGTGGTTCGCGAAGATCCCCTAGAGATGGCCAACTAGCCTGACGAAGGCGACAGAGAAGACGATCAACCCGTGACGAGAAGCCGCCGATCGGGCATACTCCAAGCGCCACAGTCGCAGGTCATCGCCCTCCGCGATCCGGTGGGAGACCATCGGCTGGGCCGACCGCAACCCGGCGGCGCCGTCACACCCTTGACCGCGTACCGCCGCAGCGCCCGACAGGGAGGAGAGCGCCGCCATGACCGAGTACGGCCCCCGGCCGGTGGACCGCAGGCTGCCCACCGAAGAAGCCCGCGACCTGCTGACGCTCGTACGGGACCTGATCGAGCGCGAGGTGAAGCCCGGCGCCGCGGAGCAGGAGGAGGCCGGCACCTTCCCCCGGGAGACCTTCGCCCTCCTCTCCGGGGCGGGCCTGCTCTCGCTCCCGTACTCCGACGAATTCGGCGGCGGCGACCAGCCCTACGAGGTCTACCTCCAGGTCCTCGAAGAGCTCGCGGCCGCCCGCCTGACCGTCGGCCTCGGCGTCAGCGTCCACACCCTCGCCTGCCACGCACTCGCCGGATACGGCACCAAGCAGCAGCGCGCAGAACACCTCCCCGCCATGCTCGGCGGCGGCCTCCTGGGCGCGTACTGCCTGTCCGAGCCCTCCTCCGGGTCCGACGCCGCCTCGCTGACCACCCGCGCCACCCGCGACGGCGACACCTGGACGATCGAGGGCACCAAGGCCTGGATCACCCACGGCGGGGTCGCCGACTTCTACACGGTTCTGGCCCGCACCGGCGGCAAGGGCGCGCACGGCATCACCGCCTTCCTCGTCCCCGGCGACGCCGAAGGGCTCAGCGCCGCGGCGCCCGAGCGCAAGATGGGCATGAAGGGCTCGCCGACCGCCCAACTCCACTTCGACGGCGTACGAGTCCCCGACTCCCGCCGCATCGGCGACGAAGGCCAGGGCTTCGCGATCGCACTGTCCGCGCTGGACTCCGGCCGTCTGGGCATCGCCGCCTGCGCCATAGGAATCGCCCAGGCCGCCCTGGACGAGTCGCTGTCCTACACCGCCTCGCGCCGCCAATTCGGCCGCCCCATCGCCGACTTCCAGGGCCTGCGCTTCATGCTCGCCGACATGGCCACCCAGATCGAGGCGGGCCGCGCGCTGTACCTGTCCGCCGCGCGCCTGCGCGACGAGGGCCGCCCCTTCTCCAAAGAAGCGGCCATGGCCAAACTCTTCTGCACCGACGCCGCGATGCGCGTCACCACCGATGCCGTCCAACTCCTGGGCGGCTACGGCTACACCGTCGACTTCCCCGCCGAGCGCTACATGCGCGAGGCCAAGGTCCTCCAGATCGTCGAAGGCACCAACCAGATCCAGCGCATGGTCGTGGCCCGCCACCTGGCAGGACCCGAATCCCGCTGACCCGCCCCGACCGGGGCGCGGCCCACTCCGCGCCCCAGGATGCTCAGTGCGACTCCCGCTCCTGGGCCAGGCCTTCGTGAACCGCGAGTTCTTGTGGCGTGCCGACGAAGGCGGGTCCGCAGCCAGGCGGAAGGCGTTCGACCACCATGGCGACGGCCTCGTGCGCCGTGGCCGCTGGGCCCACGGTCTGATCGCGCCGAGGCCCGCCCACCCAGTAGCTGCCGCCTGGTGCGGGCTGGATGTAGGGGATGTCCCAGGTCCATCTCCGCAGGGTGCAGCGGCTGAAGTGCGGTTCGCGCATCCCCGCCCAGGGAAACAGCTGCCGCAGGCGGGGTTCCGCGTACGCGGCCTCCAGGAGTTCGGCCCGTAGGTCGCCGTGGTCGCGTACGGCCTGCCAGCCTGCTGCGACGGCCTCGACCGAGCTCCGGCTTCCGTTCACCGCCGGGCCTTCTCGGCTGCCGACATCACCTCGAAGAGATTGCCCGCATCGTCCCGGAAGAACAGACCGCGCGGGCACAGGGGGTGGTCGGTGCGGCCGTTGTCCGGGTGGGCGGGGTCGTTGCCGTAGGGCACGGCGGAGGCGGTGAGGCGCTGGAGTATCGCGTCGAAGGTGTCGGCATCCACGTCGAAGGCCAGGTGGTGCCCCTGGGGGTCGGGCACGGTCATGAAGTCGAGGGTGAGCGTGTCGTTGACGCGTACCGGGGCGAAGTGGCCGTCGCGGCCCGCCGGCGGGAGCTGCTCCAGGCCCATGACCGTGGCGAAGAAGCGGGCGGCCCGGCGGTGGTCGACCGCGGGGACGATGGTGTGGTTCAGGGTGATGGTCATGGCGTACCCCGGGAGTGCGCGAGGGCGCCGTGCAGCAGGACGCCGACCAGGTCGTCCGTGTCCAACTCCACGGCTCCGGAGGCCGGGTGGAGCTGGGTGAAGAGCATGCCGAGGAACAGTGCGGCGACCTTCTCGGGTGCCAGGCGCAGGGTCGCGCGGTCCGGCTCGATGAGATCGGTGACGGCCTCGCGGATCGCGCGCGTCGACGCGTCGCGGGGCGCCTCGCGCCGGTGACCCGAGGCGTGCAGCGCTCCGACCACCGCGCCCATGCGCGCCAGGTGGGCGCGCAGTGCCTCGGCCGCCTCGGTGAGCCGCGTGGAAAGCGGTTCGTCCAGCGGGACGGAGGCCAGTTCGCGCAGCACATGGCCGGGGTCCACCGCCTCTGCCACGCAGGCCTGGAGCACCTCGTCCTTGTCCTTGAAGACGCGGAAGACGGTGGCCTCGCCGATGCCCGCGGCGCGGGCGATCCGGCTCGTGGTGACGGCGGCACCGTACTCGGCGACCAGCGGCAGCGCCGCCGCCACGACCATCGCCCGGCGCTGCGCGGCGCTCATTCCCGGCGCACGGCGGCGGGTTGGGGTATCCGACATGAGCGCCACGCTACGGAGTGAGTACTCACTCCGTCAACGGGTTTCGTTACGCGAAGGACTCCGCTCCTCAGGCCCCGACCGCTTTGAGTCCGGTCGCCGTACCGATCGCCACCACCAACTCCGGTCGTTTGACGAGCAGTTGGCGGGCCACCGCGACGGCAGTGGCCGAGGACGGCTCCAGGAACAGGCCCTGCGCCGCCACCCGCCGGTGCTCCGCCGCCAGCTCCCGCTCCGGCACGGCGAGCGCCGTACCCCCGCAGTGCCACAGCGTGTCCAGCCCCTGCCAGCAGGGGCGCTCCTCACCGAGGGAGAAGGCGATGGAGGTGTGCCCGGTCACCCTCGTTCGCTCCTGCGCGGCCCGGTCCGGGTGCCGCAGCGCGGCCGTGTACGGGGCCGCCTCGGCAGCCTCCGCCACCACCAGCCGGGGCGCCTGGTCCATCAGTCCTGCTGCCACCAGCTCCCGGAAGCCGCGCCCGATGCCGGTCAGCAGATCGGCGCGGCTCGTCGGCACCACCACCGTGCCGATCCGGCGCCCGGCGAAGTCCCTGGCCAGCTCGTACGCCACCGACTTGTACCCCTCGTTGGCGTACGCGTTCCCGCCCGGCGAGGGCGAGGTGTAGCTGGTGAGCGGATACCAGCCGTGCTTCTCCACGGCCTCGGCCATCGCAGCGTTCCGCGCCGCGACGCCGCCCTCCCGGATCACCCGCCGCTCGGCGCCCAGCGCGTCGATCTGCGCCCGCAGCGCCATCGGCAGGCTGTCGGTGGTGAAGACCACGCAGTGCAGCCCCGCCCGCGCCGCGTACGCCGCGGCCGCCGCCCCCGCGTTGCCTGAGGAGGCCGCGGCCACCACCTCGGCACCGGCCTCCACGGCCGCCGCCGCGCCCACCGCCATCGCCCGGTCCTTGTGCGACCCGGTCGGGTTGGCGCCCTCGTACTTCACCCACAGCTCTCCGGGAAGCTGCTGATCCGGTACGGCTCCGTCTTGGCGCAGCCGTACGTTGGGCGTCGCGCCTTCCCCGAGCGTCACGGCCGGGCCGCTCACCGGCAGCGCCTGCGGCCACGCCCACGGGCCGCCCCGGAACGTTCGCAGGTCGAGGCCGGAGAGATCCGCGAGCGGGGGAGCGGCGTTGACCCCGATCCCTTCGGCGGAGCAGGCAGGGCAGCCGGCGAACCCTTCCACCCCACGGTCACAGCGCAGGCACGTCAGCATCGTTGGCATCACGGGTCCCCTTGGGATCGGGCGTTTCTTGGTCCCGGTGACCGTAACAAGCGTCCGCCAGGGCGACTGCCTGCACCGACCGTGCGGCTCCGGCCCGTACCGGCCGCGCGGCCCTGGCCCACGCCGGCCGCTCGGTCCCGGCCCGCACCGCCGGAGGGTCTGGCCGCGCCCGCGTACCTGACGTACCGTCAAATCCGCCGCCGGGACCGCACCCCGGGCGAATCCCATCCACCCCGCGCGCCCAGGAGGTCTCACCGTGCCCGACCGTCCGATCGCGTTGGACGAATGGCCCGTCCATCAAGTGCCGCTGTCCATGCGGCATGTCGCCACCAGCGACCGCAACGCCTACGACCGCTGCATCTTCCAGGTCTTCGACCACGCCGGCCGCGCCCTGCTCATCGCCGGCCTCGGCGTCTATCCCAACGCCGGTGTCATCGACGCCTATGCCACCCTGCGCCTGGGCGACACCCTGCACGCCGTACGCGCCTCCTCCGCCCTCCCCGACGACACCCGCATGGAGATGTCCGTCGGTCCCTTCCGCATCCTCGTCGAGCAGCCGCTGAAGACCCTGCTGGTCACCTGCGCCCCCGAACCGGGCGACCCCGACGGCCTCTCCTACGAGATCATCTGGAACGCGGACTTCCCGGCGCTGTGGGAACCCCACCACACCCAGCGACGCGGAAACCGGCTCGTCCTGGAGGGCAAGCGCTTCGTCCAGGTGGGCAGCTGCCAGGGCTGGATTCAGGCGGCGGGGGAGCGGATCACCCTGGGGGCGGGGGAGTGGACCGGCACCCGCGACCGCAGCTGGGGAGTGCGCCCCATCCCCGGCGAGGACCTGGGCCGCGCGGGCGAGGAGCACCGGCCCGAGGGCTTCCACTGGATCTGGTCGCCGGTGCGCTTCGACGACCGCTTCGTGATGGTGATCAGCCAGGAGGACGCGGACGGCTACCGCACCCTCAACGACGCCACCGAGGTACGCGACGACGGCAGCCCCGACCGCCAACTCGGCTGGCCGCACACCGACATCACCTACCGCCCGGGCACCCGCCACCCCGAACGCGCCGTCATCCACCTCACCGACCCGGCCACCCGCAAGCCCCTCGAAATGACCGCCGAGATCCTGACCTCCTCACCCCTGGCCCTCGGCGCCGGATACCCGCCCGCCGACGACTGGCAGCACGGCACCTGGCGCGGCCACGACTGGACCGACCGCCGCACCTACGACCTGTCCGACCCCGCCACCCACCCCCTGGCCGCCTACGGAGTCACCGACCACGTCGCCCGCTTCACCCTGGACGGCACCCTGGTCGGCCACGGCATCTTCGAGCACGGCAGCTTCGGCCGCCACGACCCCAGCGGCTTCACCGGATACACATCCGTCGCCCCCGCAGGGGAGGCCCGGCCATGACCTCGGCGCCCCGCCCCCGTACCACCACCCGCGACCCCGAAGAACTCGCCCGCCGCCTCACCACCTGGCTCGACACCCGCCTGCCCGGCGCCAAGGCCGTCTCGGCCACCGTCCCGGCCTCCAACGGCATGTCCAGCGAGACCCTCCTCTTCGCCATCGACCACCCCCAACCGCCCGTCCGCTCCTGCGCGTTACGCCTGGCCGCCGACCCCGCCGCTTACACGGTATTCCCCACCTATGACATGGCCCGCCAGTACCGCACGCTGCGCCTGGTCGCCGCCCACACCGACGTCCCCGTGCCGCGCACCCTGTGGCTGGAGGAGGATTCGGCCCCGCTCGGCGCCCCCTTCTTCGTCATGGAGCGCGCCGAGGGCCGCGTACCGCCGGACGTCATGCCGTACACCTACGAAGGGAACTGGCTGTACGCCGCCACCGACGCCGAGCGCGACCACCTGGAGGCGGCGACGGTCGACGTCCTCGCCCGCCTGCACGACCAAGTCCCGCTCAAGGAAGCTCGGTTCCTGTCCCTGCCCGGCGAGGGCGACGCGCTGCACCGCCACGTGGCGGCCCAACGCGCCTACTACGCCTGGGTGACCGACGGCCGCCCCCGATCACCGCTGATCGAGCGGGCGTTCGCCTGGCTGGCCGACCACTGGCCGGCCGACCCCGGACAGACGGTGCTGAGCTGGGGCGACGCCCGCATCGGCAACATCGTCTACGACGGCTTCGACCCCGCGGCCGTACTCGACTGGGAGATGGCCGCCCTGGGCCCGCGCGAACTCGACCTGGGCTGGACGGTCTACCTCCACCGCTTCTTCCAGGACCTCACCGAGAGCGGCGGCCAGTGCGGGCTGCCCGGCTTCCTGCGCCGCGACAGCGTCGAGTCCCGCTATGCGCACCTGACCGGCCACACCCCGCGCGACATGGACTTCCACACCCTGTACGCGGCCCTGCGGCACGCCATCGTCATGCTGCGCGTGGCCTACCGCCAGGTCCACTTCGGTGAAGTCCCCGTCCCCGCCGACCCCGACGCACTGATCATGCACCGGGACAGCCTGGAAGCGATGATCGAGAACCGTTACTGGTGATACCTGTTGCGGGTGATAGCCGTCAGCGGCGATGCCCGCGGCCGCCGGCAGCGGCCCGGGGGAGCGGCGGCGGCCCGCCCGGCGAGGTCCGCCGTCGCGCCGCCGTGCCGCTCAGGACGCGCGCCGCATCCCCGGCACCCGCACCGGACGCGAGGCGGCCCCGCCCACGTGCGAGAACGGCTGGGTGCGCCAGTCCAGCCCCTCCGGGAGCGTCAGCAGCATCGCCGCGTCCTGCTCCTGCGCGGCCAGCGCGGCGTCCTGTTGCGGCGTGGGATCCACCGCACGGCCCGACCCCTGGCACACGGTCAGCCCGAACGGATTCCACGGCGAGGAGCACACCGCGTGCTCCGGCAGCGTGTCCTCGTCCGCCAGCAGCGCGATCGGCTGATGGCAGTCCGGGCAGTCCACCCGGTAGATCTCATAGGTCTCGAAGGAGTCGTACGAAGCGTCCTCGCCGCCGAGACTGTCGCCCTCCTGGGCGGTGACACTCTCCGGCGCGGTTTCCGTCCTGGCACGTCGCATATGTCCATCCCCCTTGCACGGGCCGTACGGACCGCCGGCTTCCTGATTGACGGGCGGCCCCGACCATCACGAGCAATTCCCGTCATGCCGCGCGCATAATCGCCCAGCCCGCACAGACGTCAGGTCCCGCCTGTGGCATTCATCACACGCCCGGCTCAAAAGCGCCCATCACCCGGCGCGCGGTGCACGCGGGCGCCCGGGCACAGTAGGTTGATCGCGTGGAGGAGTTGGACCGACAAATCGTGGATCTGCTCGTCAAGGACGGGCGGATGAGCTACACCGACCTGGGCAAGGCCACCGGCCTGTCGACCTCGGCGGTGCACCAGCGCGTACGCCGTCTCGAGCAGCGCGGCGTCATTCGCGGCTATGCCGCCATCGTGGACCCGGAAGCGGTGGGCCTGCCGCTCACCGCGTTCATCTCGGTCAAACCCTTCGACCCCAGCGCGCCGGACGACATCGCCGACCGCCTGGCCGAGGTCCCCGAGCTGGAGGCCTGCCACAGCGTGGCCGGCGACGAGAACTACATCCTCAAGGTCCGCGTCGCCACGCCCCTGGAGCTGGAGCACCTGCTCACCCGGATCCGCAGCCTGGCCGGCGTCTCCACCCGCACCACCGTCGTGCTCTCCACGCCCTACGAAGCGCGCCCCCCGAGCATCTGACCCCGCGCGCCGGCGGCCCCCGCGCAGGGGCCACACTGTCGGTCATGAGTGAGCGCACCCCCGATCCGGCCCGGCCCCGTACCGTCCTGCTGCGCGGCGGCGAGGTCCACAGCCCCGCAGACCCCTTCGCCACCGCCATGGTCGTCGAGGGCGACAGCATCGCCTGGGTCGGCTCGGAGGGCGCGGCGGACTCCTTCGCCGACGGCGTGGACGAGACGATCCACCTGGACGGCGCACTGGTCACCCCGGCCTTCACCGACGCACACGTGCACACCACCGCCACCGGCCTGGTGCGCACCGGCCTGGACCTCGCCGGGGCCACCACGCTCACCGACGCCCTGGCCCGCGTCCGCGCGCACGCCACCGCGAACCCCGGCCACCGCATCCTGCTCGGCCACGGCTGGGACGCCACCGCCTGGCCCGAGGGCCGCCCGCCCGCCCGCGCCGAACTCGACGCGGCCACCGGCGGCCGCCCGCTCTACCTCACCCGCGTCGACGTGCACTCCGCCGTGGTCACCACCGCCCTGCTCGACCTCGTCCCGGGCGTCGCCGACCTGCCCGGATTCCACCCCGACGGTCCGCTGACCAGCGCCGCGCACCACGCCGTACGGGCCGCCGCGCACGCCACCGTCACCCCCGCCCAGCGCGCCGCCGCCCAGGCTGCCACCCTCGCCCACGCCGCCTCACTGGGCATCGGCACCCTGCACGAGTGCGCGGGCCCGGACATCTCCAGCGAGGACGACCTCACCGCCCTGCTCGCCCTCGCCGCCGAGGGCAACGGCCCCCGTGTGGTCGGCTATTGGGCCGAGGCGGTCACTTCAGCAAAGGAAGCGGACCGCATCCGCGACCTGGGCGCCGCAGGCGCGGCGGGCGACCTCTTCGCCGACGGCGCCCTGGGCTCCTACACCGCCCACCTGCACGCCCCGTACGCGGACGCCGAGCACACCGGCAACGCCTACCTGGACGCCGACGCCATCGCCGCCCACGTGGCCGCCTGCACCGAAGCCGGACTCCAGGCCGGGTTCCACGCCATCGGCGACGCCGCCCTGAGCGCCGTCGTCGAGGGCGTACGCGCCGCCGCCGACCGCGTGGGACTGGCCCGCGTCCGCGCCGCCCGGCACCGCGTCGAGCACGCCGAAATGCTCACCGAGGCCCATATCGCCGCCTTCGCCGAACTCGCCCTGACCGCCTCCGTCCAGCCCGCCTTCGACGCGGCCTGGGGCGGCGAGAGCGGCATGTACGCCACCCGCCTGGGCGCCCCGCGGGCCCGCACCCTGAACCCGTACGCCGCCCTGCTGCGCGCCGGCGTCCCGCTCGCCCTCGGCTCCGACAGCCCCGTCACCCCCCTGGACCCCTGGGGCACCGTCCGTGCCGCCGTCTTCCATCGCACTCGCGAACACGGCATCTCCGCCCGCGCCGCCTTCACCGCCCACACCCGCGGCGGCTGGCGTGCCATCGGCCGCGACGACGCCGGCATCCTGGTCCCCGGTGCCCCCGCGGACTACGCCCTCTGGCACACCGGAGAACTCCTGGTCCAGGCCCCCGACGAGCGGGTGCAGCGCTGGTCCACCGACCCCCGCTCCGGCACCCCCGGACTGCCCGATCTGACCCCGGGCGGCGAGCTGCCCCGCTGCCTGCGCACGGTCGTCGCCGGACGCACCGTGTTCGCACGGCCGAACGAGTGACATCCCGTGGGCACATGCCACCCGGCGCGGTGCCCGCGGCCACTCGCTCCACCTGCGAGGCTCGCCACTGACCTGGCACGACGCGAGAACGACGCAGACAGGCCAACTGTTGACAGCGCACGGTCGACGGCCGGTAGGTTCGGCCGGGTCCACCTCAGGACGTCCGACCGGGAGACCTCCGCGCAGTCGTCGAACGCAGCTGGGCCATGGGGCGGTGTGCCACACCGGCACACCGCCACTGGGAGCCAGGTCCAGCATTTGCGGCACGGGGGCGACGGAAAGGTTTCGCCCGGTCGGCAGGTGCGACCCGGGCGGGGCCCGGACGCTCAGTAGACAACGGCTCTCGGTCGACCCGCAGCCAGCGGGTCCCAGGTCGGCCCGAAGGGCGCCGGGCCCCGATCCGCAGCACGGAATCCCGCGCGCGACCCCCCTCTCACGTCCTCGTCCTCCAGGCGGCCTTCCGCTGCCGCGCGCACCCGCGGACCGCAACCGCGGGCCCCCGATGTACGGTCACCTCACCACCGCACGACCTGTAGGAAGGCCGCGACCGTGCCATCGGGATCCGAATCCTCCACCGAAGCCGTATCCGGCCCCGCCGCCGACGGCCCGGTCCCGCCCGGCGGCGACGGTCCGCACACCGAGGGCGCGGAGCCCGAGCGGAGCCCCGGCCGGGGCCGCAGACTGGCCGCCCTCATCCGCCGCGAGGCCCCGCGCACCGCCCTCGCCGTGCTCTGCGGCCTCGCCCTCGCGCTGGCCTTCCCGCCGTACGACCTGTGGCCCCTGTCCCTCCTCGCGGTCGCGGCACTGAGCCTGCTGACCCGCGGCCGCACCGCCCGCCAGGCCGGCTGGACGGGCCTCGCCTTCGGCTGGCCCTTCTTCGTCCTCCTGCTCAAGTGGCTGCATGTGGTGGGCTGGGACGCGGTGATCGGGCTCGCCTTCATCCAGGCGGTCTTCCTCGCCGTCCTCGGCGCGCTGCTGGCTCTCACCTCCCGTCTGAAGGCCTGGCCCCTGTGGGCGGCCTGCCTGTGGATCGCCGAGGAGTGGGCCCGCGACCGGCTGCCCTTCGGCGGGTTCCCCTGGGGGCGCCTCGCCTTCGCGAACACCGACACCCCCTTCACACCGCTCGCCGCACTGGGCGGCGCCCCGCTGGTCACCTTCGCCGTCGCGCTGAGCGGCACCCTCCTGGCGGCCGCGGCGGTCGGCGTCTGGCGCCTGCGCGGCACGGCGAAGTCCGTACGGGCCGCACTGCCCGCCGTCGAGGCGGTCGGCCTGGCCGCGGCCGTCGCCTGCGCGGGCCTGCTGGTGCCCGTGCCCACCAAGGCCACCGACTCGGTGAACGTCGCCGTCGTCCAGGGCAACGTCCAGCAGCCCGGCATGGACTTCCTGGGCCGCCCGATGATGATCCTGGACAACCACGCCCGTGCCACCGAGAAGCTCGCCGAGGACGTGAAGGCGGGCAAGGTGAAGAAGCCCGACCTGGTGCTGTGGCCCGAGAACTCCTCCGACCTGGACCCCTTCAAGTACCCGCAGGCCTATGACCGCATCGACGAGGCCGTGCGGGCGATCGGCGTGCCGGTGCTGGTCGGCGCCCTGGTCGACCACCCCTCCAAGCGCGGCTATGTCTTCAACCAGGGCATCGTGTGGGATCCGAAGAAGGGCCCCGGCGCCTCCTACACCAAGCAGCACCCGGTGCCCTTCGGCGAGTACGTGCCCTTCCGCGAGCAGCTCAGCAAGATCATCACGCGCTTCCAGCGAGTGCCCCGCGACTTCTACCCCGGCGATCGCACCGGCGTCCTGCAGGTGGGCCCCGCCCAGCTCGGCGACGTGATCTGCTTCGAGATCGCCTACGACGAGATCGTGCACGAGACCGTCGACGCCGGCGCCCGCGCGCTGGTCGTCCAGACCAACAACGCCACCTACGGCCGCACCGGCCAGCCCGAACAGCAGCTGGCCATGTCCAAACTGCGCGCCGTCGAACACGGCCGCGCCATCGTCACCGCCGCCACCAGCGGCATCAGCGCCATCGTGGCGCCCGACGGCACGGTCACCCACCAGATCCCCGAGTTCACCCAGGGAGTGCTGAGCGCGAGCATTCCGCTGCGCGACGAAAAGACCGTCGCAGACCGCGTCGGTGCGGCTCCCGAGTGGGCGCTCGCTATCGTGGGGCTTCTGTCCTGCGCCGCCGCGATGATCATCGGGCGGCGCGGGCGACGGACGGACGAGAAGGGACAGCAGTGACAGACGGCGGTCAGCGGCAGTACGGTCCGCTCGGAACCACGTTGGTGATCATTCCGACGTACAACGAGGCGGAGAACATCAAGCCGATCGTGACGCGGGTGCGCACCGCCGTCCCCGCGGCGCACGTCCTGGTCGCGGACGACAACAGCCCCGACGGCACCGGCAAGCTCGCCGACGAACTGGCCGCCGACGACGACCAGGTCCACGTCCTGCACCGGCAGGGCAAGGAAGGCCTGGGCGCCGCCTACCTCGCGGGCTTCCAGTGGGGCATCGACAACGGCTACGGCGTCCTGGTCGAGATGGACGCCGACGGCTCCCACCAGCCCGAGGAACTGCCCCGCCTGCTCACCGCCCTCAAGGGCGCCGACCTCGTGCTCGGTTCGCGCTGGGTCCCGGGCGGACGGGTCGTCAACTGGCCCAAGTCCCGCGAGTTCCTCTCCCGCGGCGGCAGCACGTACTCCCGCCTGCTCCTGGACGTCCCCATCCGCGACGTCACCGGCGGCTACCGCGCCTTCCGCAAGGAGACGCTGGAGGGCCTGGGCCTGCAGGAGGTCGCCTCGCAGGGCTACTGCTTCCAGGTCGACCTCGCCCGCCGCGCGGTCAAGGCCGGCTACCACGTCGTCGAGGTCCCCATCACCTTCGTCGAGCGCGAGCTGGGCGACAGCAAGATGAGCCGCGACATCGTGGTCGAGGCGCTGTGGCGGGTCACCTCCTGGGGCGTCGGCTCGCGGGTGAACCGCCTCACCGGCCGCAAGGACAGCTGACCCGGCTGCCTCTGATCCGCCGGGTTTTCCTGGTCCCGGCCCGGGCACCCGGCCCCGCAGGAACGTCACGGCGCGCGTGGTGCCACCCGCGTGCCGGCCTCCCGGGTCTCTTCCCGCGCTGCGCGGGCCGCGCAGCGCCGCGATGCTCGAAGGAGCCGTACCGGTGTGCAGCCGGGCCCGGGAACGACCAGGAAGGAGAGGTGCGGCCATGCCCACCCCGCAGATCAAGGACGAGAAGACCTACCAGGCGCTGCGCCGCGAGGGCGCGAGCAAGGAGAAGGCCGCCCGGATCGCCAACGACTCGGGCGGCTCGCGCAGCAAGACCGGCCGCAAGGGCGGCAAGGCCGGGGCGTACGAGGACCGGTCCAAGGAGGACCTGTACCGCGAGGCGAAGAAGGTCGGCATCCAGGGCCGCTCGACCATGACCAAGAGCCAGCTGATCTCGGCGCTGCGCAACCACTGAGCGGTCCCTCAACGGCCGCGGCGCAGCCGCCGGAGGCCGCCGGGAGCCGGCGCGATCCGCCGGCCCGGGGGCCGTCCCCGCGGCTCAGTCGGTGGGCTCGTCCGGGGCTGTCCCCTCGGCGTGGGTGCCTTGGCGCTGCGCCTTTCCGCGCCGGCCCGTGCCCGACTGGTCGGTGTCCGGCAGCTGCTCGCCGTCCGGGTCCTCCTCCTCGTAGGGATCGGCGTCCTGCGGATCCCACGGGTCGGGCGCCGCGGACTCCGCGTCCGCCTGCTGATCGGGCAGATCCCGGGGAATGCCGGGGCCCTCGGCCGCCGGGGCATCCGTCCTTCGCTCCACCGTGACCACTTCCTTCCGCTTTTCCTTCGGCTCTGTCGCTGATGTGTACGGGGCCGGTACCCGCGGATCCGATCACTACTCGGAGGACACGGCGATCCGCCTTCTCGTCCCGGAGTCGTAGCCCACCCCGGAAACATCCCGGATGTCGTCCCCCAGCGGCCCCCGAGCGGGGGAGTCGCGGCCGGGGCCAGGCACACTTGAGACATGACGTTCGCAGCCACGCCATCGCCGGACAGCCGACCCCCCAAGCGCTCGCGCGCCCGCCGGTTCATCCCGCTGGGCATCGCCGCCTGGCTGGTGCTGGAGATCTGGCTGCTGACCCTGGTCGCCGGGGCCGCCAATGGCCTGACGGTCTTTCTGCTGCTGCTCGCCGGCGTGCTGATCGGCGGGTACGTGATCAAGCGGGCCGGGCGCCGGGCCTGGAAGGGCCTGACCGAGACGCTGCAGGCGGGCGGCGACCCCATGGCGGCCCAGCAGCGCCCCTCGGAGGGCAGCGGCAACACCCTCCCCATGCTCGGCGGCCTGCTGCTGATGTTCCCCGGCCTGATCACGGACGTCGCCGGGCTGCTGTGCCTGTTCCCGCCGACCCGCAAACTGATCCACCGCCGCGCTGAGCGCCTGCTGTCCCGGAAGGTGACCTATGCGCCGGGCTCGCTCGGGGACGCCTTCCAGCAGGCCCGTATGCACGCTCCGGACGGCAAGGTCGTCCAGGGCGAGGTGATCCGCGAGGACGGCCCGCCCGCCCCGCCGCGCCAGGACCCGCCACTGACGCGCTGACCCGCAAGGATTCGGGCCGGGTGACGCCCCCAGGGGACGTCACCCGGCCCTTTCGCTGCCCTGACCAGGCCGCCTACTCCCCGGACTTTCCGCGAGCGGGCATGCCAAAGGGCCGGGGCCACTGCAGGAACAGTGGCCCCGGCCCTTTGTGCTGCTCGTCCGTTGTCAGGCGGACTTGCGGTTGCTGTCGCGCGGATGCACGGCAATGTTCATGGTGCCGGAGCGCAGGACGGCCAGCCGTTCGGCCAGCACCTCCTCCAACTCCTCGCGGGTGCGCCGCTCCATGAGCATGTCCCAGTGCGTACGCGCGGGCTTGCCCTTCTTCTCTTCAGGGCCATCGCCATCCACCAGAAGTGCTTGCACACCGCAAACCTTGCACTCCCACTCCGGCGGAATCTCGGCCTCAACCGAGAACGGCATCTCAAATCGATGTCCGTTCTGGCATGCGTACTCCACCGCCTGGCGCGGGGCCAGGTCGATGCCGCGGTCGGTCTCGTAGCTGGTCACCACGAGT
Organism: Streptomyces sp. UF-297; assembly: GCF_058245575.1. NCBI lineage: Bacteria > Bacillati > Actinomycetota > Actinomycetes > Kitasatosporales > Streptomycetaceae > Streptomyces > Streptomyces sp. UF-297. The sequence continues at coordinate 51,115 of NZ_JBSIBZ010000005.1, forward strand.
CGCGTGCCGCGTAGAGCTCGCTCACTCATGAATCGTGCCTCCCGGGCTTGTCGCCCACAGGACAGGTGTCGCTGTCGTCGTCATCCGGTCAACGTCCGGTCGGCGGGGAAGATTCCCGTAATTGGGACATGCGCCCACCCGTCGCCCACCACCGCCCGTATTGGAGGCGCTGCGCGCCGCTGCCTTCCTTCGTGCCGCCCCTTGTTGTACCCACCAGCGCCCGGTTTGTCACATCTGGCAGCAGATGTCACCCAGTGCTGCTGAAAGTTCAGCGCGCAGTAACGGTCCGCCTGGTGAGCCAAAGGCGTACACTACCGGCCCGCATGCCCCAGCTCTAAATCCGGTCCCGGTCCGGTCGCCGTCGGCCGCCGGGAAACCACCCCGAGCAGGGGCGGCGCGGGCCCTCGCACGCCGGTCCCGAGGCGATCAGTGCCAGGCGCCCCGCTCGGTCAGCACCGCCCGCAGCGTGTCGATCTCGTCCGTCATGATCCCGTCCACCCCGAGATCCAGCAGCTGCGCCATCCGCCCCGCGTCGTTCACCGTCCACACGTGCACCTGGAGCCCCAGCGCATGCGCGGCCCGTACGAACAGCGGGTCCACCACCCGGATCCCCGACTGCCGCTCCGGCACCTGCACACACACCGCGCTGCGCCGCACCGCCGCCCCCAGCAGCCGGTCCAGCGGCACCCCGCGGCCGTAGGAGCGCAGCCGCAGCCCCGCGACACCGCGCGAGCCCAGCGAGGACGCCATACGCGCCCCGGCCAGCCGCTGGGCCCGGGCGACCCGCGCCTCGGAGAAGGACCCCACGCACACCCGGTCCCAGGCACCGGCCCGGCGCACCACCTCCAGCAGCGGCTCCAGCGCCGCCTCCGCCTTGATGTCGACATTCCACCGGGCCGCGGGAAACTCCTCCAGCAGCTCCTCGAACAGCGGCAGCGGTTCACGCCCGGCCACCCGTGCCCGCCGCACCACCTGCCACGGCAGCCGCCCGATCGCCCCGCGCGCGTCGGTGACCCGCTCCAGCGTGGCGTCGTGAAAGGCGACCACCTTCCCGTCCGAGGTCGCATGAACATCGGTCTCCAGGTACCGATACCCACACTCCACGGCCCGCCGGAACGCCGCCGCAGTATTCTCCAGCCCACCCGCGGCCCCACCCCGGTGAGCAAAGGCGAGAGCGCCGGGATGATCGAGATAGGCATGCCGCAACGCCGTTATTCCTGTCTTCCCTGAACCACGCACCCAAGCAGGCTAGCGCCGCCACAGCGGAGGGCCGTGCGTGTACGGGGCCCGACTGCTTGTGCTTTCCGCTGGCCTTCCGCCTGTAGCAGTCGTGGTCAGAGATAGTCGATCCCTGGAGCGAAGGGGCTGGGTACGAGTTCGGCTTCGGGGCGTTCCTGCTTCGGTCCCATCGGCTTGTGGCATTGGAGGCACTTCTCCGACTTCTCCGCGTCGCTCCAGATGATCAGGGCGGTGCAATGCGGACACTTTCGTACAGGTTCCCTGGCTGTCATGGGCCATCCCTTGGTGGGGCTGTGAGGGTGCCCTACAGGGTCCTGATTCATCGCGGCCGTTGCGGCGCCGTAGCGGGCGTCATCTGGGTGTCACTCGTAGGCGTCAAACCGGTGTCATTCCACGGCGGTTAGGTCTACCGTCGATGACATGACGACGACCGTTGAACACGTCCCCAATGACGTCCTGCGGGCCGTTCGGATAGGCCTGCGTATGTCCCAGGACGACCTGGCGAAAGCTTTGCGGCGGGCAGGCGATGAACTGGCGGATCCCAACGACGCCAGCAAGCGGCTTGTGCAGCGATGGGAAGCCGGCGTCAGCCGTAGCCCGCGCCCGGTGTATGCCCGGGCCTTGGAGCGCGTCACTGGGCGGCCTGTGGAGGCGTTGGGATTCGCCTTGCCCGTACCTGTGGCCAGGGTCCGTGAGGACGGCTCAGGAGGGCACGACATGGAAGCCGGGGCAGGTGGCGTCGCTCAGGCGTCAGGGGGCGTCCGGACCGCGGATCATGCCGTCGCGGACAACTACTCCGGCGTGTGGCTCAGCCGGTACGAGTTCTATTCCTCCAGCCGGGGAGACACCTTCGAAGGCAAGCACTACGTGGTGCTGTTGCAGCACGGGAACCGGCTGACCGCCCAGAGCCTGCCCGGTGCATCCAGCAATCCCGATAGCCCTCTGTCGCTCGATCTCACACTGGACAGGAACGTGATCACCGGCACGTGGACTGAGCAGACAGCCGCCGATGGGTACTACCAGGGCGCTCGCTATCACGGAGCGATTCAACTGCTGGTAGAGCCGACCGGCCGCAGGATGGCGGGGAAGTGGGTCGGGTTCGGCAAGGACTTCGACGTGAACAGCGGCCCATGGGAGCTGCGACTCGTGGACGCTTCCACGTCCAAGGCCACGGTGGAGCGGTACTCGCAGCCCCCGCAGTAGGCCACCGAGGGCTTACGTGCCCGCGCCGTACGTGCCGTAGTCGGGAAGGCCGGTGGGTTCGTAGACGTGGATGGACAGGCCGCCGGGTGTTGTGGTGGTGCTCAGGGGGCGTAGGGCGGTCGGGGGGCCGCTGTCCGGGAAGAGGCGGCGGCCCTTGCCTACGATCACTGGGGCGATGGCGAGGCGCAGTTCGTCGATCAGGCCGGCGGTCAGCAGGGACTGGGCCAGGCGGCCGCTGCCGTGGATCTGCAGTTCGCGGCCGGGCTGCTGTTTCAGTTCGGCGATCTGGGCGGGGATGTCGCCGGAGAGGATCGTGGTCGGGTTCCAGTCGGCTTCGATTCGGCTGTGGGAGGCGACGTACTTCGGCAGGCCGTTGAGGATGCCGGCGAAGGGGTGCTCGGTCATCTGTGGCCAGTCCCGGGCGAAGTTCGTGTAGGTGCGGCGGCCGAACAGGAACGCGTCCGCCGCGCCGAGCCAGGTGCCGGCCTGCCGTTCGAACTCCTCGTCGATGTACGGCACGAACCAGCCGCCCCGGGTGAACCCGTCGCTGGTGTCCTCGTCCGGGGCCCCCGGGCCCTGGTAGACGCCGTCCAGCGACAGGAACTCCTGCAGTACCAGTCTCATCGCGCACCGCTCTCTCTCGGGTGGCCCCCCAGCCATCGTGCCGCGCGAGAGCGCATCGGTCCAAGCGTCCGGTGTTTCGGGGATGCACGGTGATCGCGTACGGGGTCAGTCGGGCAGTGCCGCGCTCTGGCGGCGTGTGCGGGGGCTGCGGGCGACGACGGGGGAGGGCTGGTCCGGCAGGCCCTTGATGGCGAAGAAGCGCAGGAAGAACTGGGCCAGGGGGCCGATGGCCAGGGCGTACAGGACTGTGCCCGCGCCTGCCGAGCCGCCCAGGAGGAAGCCTGCGACCAGTACTGTCACCTCGATGCAGGTCCGTACGAGGCGTACCGGGCGGCCGGTGCGCCGGTGCAGGCCCGTCATCAGGCCGTCGCGCGGTCCGGCCCCGAAGCGTGCGGAGATGTACAGGCCGGTCGCCGCGCCGTTGAGGACGACGGCGAACAGGAGCAGCGGAATGCGCAGCGCCAGCGCGGAGAGGTCGGGTATCAGGGCGAGGGTCCCGTCCATCACCAGGCCCAGGATCACCACGTTGGAGACCGTGCCCAGGCCGGGGCGCTGGCGCAGCGGGATCCACAGCAGCAGGATCAGCGCGCCGGACACGATGGTGACCATGCCGATCGACAGCCCGGTGTGCTCCGAGATGCCCTGGTTCAGGACGCTCCACGGCTCCAGGCCCAGCCCCGCGCGCACCATCAGCCCCATGCTCACGCCGTACAGGACCAGCCCGATGTAGAGCTGGACGAGCCGCCGCGGCAGGTGCGACGCTCCTCGGCCGGCCGGGCCCGCGGCGTCCTGCGCCCTCTGAGTGTCCTTCGTGACGGACAAAACCTTCCCCCTCCTGGCAGGATTGGACTGATGCATGACACCCTGTGGCAGGTGATCAATCCAATTCCATGGCCAATTCGGGGAAGGTGGACCGCTTCAGATGGCTCAGTGGACTTCGGCGGTAGGTGCGGCACAACTGGCCCGGCTCCTTCGGTCGCAGGAGGGCCGTGACAACGTGACGGCGGTCGGCGCCCGCCGCGTCCCGGCCTACCGTGGCCTGGCCGACGGCGTACGGCTCCTGGTCCTGGAGGGCCGCGTCCCCGTCGCCGCCCGCCTCCCCGCCGAGCGCGAACTCGCCGCCGCCCTCGCGGTGAGCCGCACGACTGTCGCGGCCGCCTATGAAGCGCTGCGCGCCGAGGGCTTCCTCGAGTCCCGCCGTGGATCGGGCAGCTGGACCGCCGTCCCGGCCGGCAACCCCCTGCCCACCCGTGGGCTGGAGCCCCTGCCGCCCGAGGCCGTCGGCTCCATGATCGACCTCGGCTGCGCCGCCCTCCCGGCGCCGGAGCCCTGGCTCACCCGCGCCGTCCAGGGCGCCATGGAGGACCTGCCGCTCTACGCCCACACCCACGGCGACTACCCGGCCGGCCTGCCCACCCTGCGCCAGGCCCTCGCCGACCGCTACACCGCCCGCGGCATCCCCACCATGCCCGAACAGATCATGGTCACCACCGGCGCCATGGGCGCGGTCGCCGCGATCTGCCGTCTGATCACCGGCCCCGGCGAGCGGGTCGCCGTCGACTCCCCCTCGTACGCCAACATCCTCCAGCTCATGCGCGACGCCGGGGCCCGCTTGGTCCCCGTCGCCCTGGCCGACCGCCTCGGGGGCTGGGACATCCCCGCCTGGCGCCAGGTGCTGCGGGACGCCGCGCCCCGGATGGCATACGTGGTCGCCGACTTCCACAACCCCACCGGCACCCTGGCCACCGAGGACCAGCGCCGCCACCTGGTGGACGCGGCCCGCTCCTCGGGCACCGTGCTGGTCGCCGACGAGACCATGGCCGAGCTCAACCTGGACCCGGACCTCGAACTGCCCCGCCCCGTCTGCGCCTTCGACCCCGCCGGCAGCACCGTGATCACCGTCGGCTCGGCGAGCAAGGCGTTCTGGGCCGGGATGCGCATCGGCTGGGTCCGCGCGGCCCCCGACATCATCCGCAGCCTGATCGCCGCCCGCGCCTATGCCGACCTCGGCTCCCCGGTCCTCGAACAGCTCGCCATCGCCTCGCTCCTGGACAACGGCGGCTGGGAACAGGCCGTGGCGATACGCCGCGAGCAGGCCCGCGAGAACCGCGACGCCATCGTCGCGGCCCTGCGACACCACCTTCCCGACTGGGAGTTCACCGTCCCCGGCGGCGGCCTCACCCTGTGGGTGCGCACCGGCGGACTCTCCGGCTCGCGCATCGCGGAGGTGGGGGAGCGGCTCGGCGTACGGGTCCCCTCCGGCCCCCGGTTCGGTGTGGACGGCGCCTTCGAAGGCTTCGTGCGGTTGCCCTTCACGGTCAGCGGCGCCGTCGCCGAACAGGCCGCGGCGCGCCTGGCGTCGGCGGCGGGGGTGGTGGCGACGGGGGCCACGGCCGATGTCGAGGCGCTGCGGCCGTTCGTCGCCTGAGCGTGCGCCTGCTGAACTCTGTTTCTGCAGAGCGGAGTTGGCGGCCGTACGGGTCGTGGAGCGGGGCTTTCGGCGGCTGCGGAATTCCGCGCCCGCCTCACCCGTCGGAGCGCGCGGCCTCCGTCGTCGCCCCGGCGGGCTCCACCGCCGCGGGCGCCGCATCGAGGGGCACCGAGCGCTCCGGCAGCAGCCCCAGCACCGCCTGCCGGTGCCCCTCGCTGGTCGCGTCGTCGAACGGGTCGGGCGTGGCCGGTACTTGGAGGCGCAGCACCGGCCCGTTGCCCAGCCGCGCATAGCCGCGGCCGGGCGGCACCTGCGCGGTCGGCGTGGTGTTGGGCGGCGCCCCGAGCACCGCCCGCACCTCCTCGGACGTGACCGGACCGAGCACCACACGCGCCCGCGTGTGCGCCCGTACCGGCTCGTCGAGCATCTCGGCCCCCTCGAACTGATCGGCCACCACGACCGTGACATTGGCCGCCCGCCCGTGGCGCAGCGGCACCTGGAGCAGCCGCTGCGGATCGTCCCGCCCCTCGGCGACCGCGAGATGCGCCAGCGCGGTCGGCCGGTCGAGGATGATCCACAAGGGGCGGCGGGTGTCCTCGGGCGCGGGGTGCCCGGCCTGCCGCGCGCGGTTCGCCGAGATCAGCCGCCGCTCGGTCTCGTGCGCCGCCCACTCCAGCGTCGCCAGTGCCCCCGACAGCCCGCTCTCCACCCCCATCACGCCGGTGCGCCCGGTCAGACAGGCGAACTCGCCCGTGCCGCTCCCGTCGATCACCAGCACATCGCCGTGGTGCAGCGCCTGCAGGGCGATCGAGCGCAGCAGCGTCGTGATGCCGGCCCCCGGCTGCCCCAGCGCCAGAAGATGCGGTTCGGTGGAGCGCGGCCCGGTCCGCCACACCACCGGCGGTACGTCCCGGGTCTGCTCGCCCTCCACGATCGAGCCCGCCACCGGCAGCGTCCGCTGCACCGCGCCGGGATCGGTGAACCCGAGCACCGTCTCGCCGGGCGCCGTGACGAAGCGCTGCGCCGCGATATCGGTCGGCAGCGCCGCCAGCACCGTCATGACGAGCTGGTTTCCCTCCTCGTCCCACGCGAAGTGGTACTCCCGGCCCCGCCCGGATTTCGCGTGCAGCACCTGCTCGATACGGGCGCGGGAATCGGCCTCGCCGTCGGTGAAATACGCCGGGTACTTCAGCCGCAGCAGCGAAAGCCGCCCGCTGTCGTCGAATTCGTACTCACTGAACGCCCGCCCCCATTCCCCGCCATGGGCGTACAGGGGATTCGGATCGCCGTCGACGGAGAAGTACGGCACCAGCGCCTCGTACAGCGACTGCAGCCGGCCGAGCTCCGCCTCGGCGGGCCCGGTCTGCACCTCGGTGCGCTCCCGCCCCATCCAGGCCGACACGGCCATCAGGCCGATGAGCGCCATCAGCGGCCCGTACGGGACCAGCGCCACCGCCAGCACGCACGCGGCCACCAGGAACAGCAGCGGCCCGCGCCGCTCCTTGGGTGTGGAGACCCAGCGCTGCCGGGCGGCAGCGGCCAGCCGGCGCAGTCCACGGCTGATGGTGATCAGGGGGTGGAACACGTCGGTGGCGCTGTCGGCGGCGGTGCGCGCGAACTCGCGGCCGCGGGTGATCGGAGCGCTGTTGCTTAGGATGCGGGGCAGCGGTCGCCGGGCCACATCGGTCTCCTGGATGTTCGTGAAGCGGGGGAGGGGCGGACCGGCTCGACGTCGTCACGCGGGCCGGCGGGTTCAACCGCTGGTGTCTGCCTGGGCGTGGGGTGCCCGGGTCAGAACTTCAGCCCGCCCAGCAGGCTGGCCAGGCTCGCGCCGCCCGCCTTGATGCTGGGGGCGATCGCGGTACCCGCGAGGTAGAACCCGAAGAGTGCGCAGACCAGGGCGTGGGAGGCCTTGAGTCCGTCTTTGCGGAAGAACAGGAAGACGATGACACCGAGCAGGACGACGCCGGAGATGGACAGGATCATGGGAATTCACTCCTGGGTGGTGGGGACGGTCACCATGAGTTCTTCCAGCCTCACAGTAAGTATCAAGCTCGCAAAAGCTGCAAATGGGTGATTTGTCGCTCAAACCCCCCATTCGGGCGCCGTCGGGGCGCATCCCGCCCCCTGCTGTGCTGTGACCTGCCGGATCGCACCGCGGGCTGTCATTCGGCGGAACCGGCGTTAGGTGTGACCGGTTGCGTGGGATCTCCCCTGTCCACCGCTCCGACTCCGCTCAGCAGTGGAAGCCATCGAAAAACAGGAGAGATCATGCGATGGAATATCGCGGCAGGGGCCGTTGTCGGCGCTCTGGTCCTGCCCTGGGTCACCGTGCTGCCGGCGCACGCTTCCGAGGGGCCGGCGCAGGGCTCCGAGGAATCGGCGCAGGCGCCCGAGGGGCCCTTCCGTTTCGGCGCGGACAATCCCATCACCGGCATTTCATGGCAGAACAGCGTGCAGGACGTACGCAAGGGCGTCTGCGGCGAATTCCGGACCGCGGGCGGCAAAGCGAAACCGGTGGGGGCCGTGCGCAATGAGACCCAGCGCTCCGTGACGATCTTCGAGCAGCGCGAATGCGTCGGCACCGCTGTGATCGTCGACCCCGGCGAGGCGTGGTCCGTACGCAACTGGACCCTGAAGAAGGGCACCTCCTACCGCTTCGACTGATACCCGCCGCGCTGTGCCGCCCCCTTCCGCGTTCCCACACGGCCCTTCCGTCCCCTTCTCAACGGGCAGGCCGTGTGCTTCCCTGGTCTGCCGATGAGGTGACCTGACCCGCAGACGCGACGGGGGCGACCGGATGGGCAAGCGCTGGGCGTGGCCGTTACTGGTGGCCCTGGGGCTGGCGTTCGTGGGAGTTTTCGGCTGGGGCGTGGTCTTCGCCTCGGACCCATCGGACGGCGCGCCGGGGCCTGCCGCGGCACCGGCCCGCACGCCGGATGCGCCCCGGGCATCGAGCGGCGCGGGCGACCCCACAGCGGCTCCGGACCCCGCCTCCTCGGCCGCGCCGGAGGCGAAGGCCCGGCCGCGCACGGCCGTACGGGCCGTCTACATCGGCGACTCGCTGGCCATGGAGAACCAGAAGGTCCTCGGTGACCGGATCGCGGAATCGGGCCGGGCATCGCTGCGCAGCGCGCCGTACTCCGGTACGACGCTGTGCGACTACCTGGAGGGAGGCGGTGGCAGGTCCCTCGTCCCGGCCCAGGACAAAGCGGCAGCGCTGGTGCGTACGGTGCGGCCGAGCGTGCTGATCCTCCAATTCTGGGGAAATTCCTGGGGCTACACGCCCTGCATGGGAAATATCGCGTCCGGGACACCGGAGTACTACGCCCGCTATGCCGCCGACGCGAAGGAACTGACCCGGCAGATCTCCGCGGCGGCGGACAACGCGGGAATCGCCCGGCCGAAACTCGTCTGGGTGCTCCAGCCGCCCGACGCCTTCCGGCCCGACCGTATCCGGCGGGTGAATTCCCTGTACGCGGCACAGGCCGCCGCGACCGGAGACCTGGTCTCCGACGCCGGACGCGCGGTGAGCGCTCCCGGCGCCCGGTACACCTGGACGCGTCAACTCCCGTGCAACGCCTTCGAAAAGGCCCACCCCGCCTACTGCACCGCACCGGAACGCGACGGCGGCACGACCGACCTGCACCGCACCGACGACGCCCTGCACTTCTGCCTGGCGCCCACGACGTCGACCCCGAAACCCTGCCCGGTGCGCTCGCCCGGCATCGTCCGCTATACGCAGGTGATCGCCGCCACGGTCGATGACTACCTGCGTGATCGCTAGGGCCTGGGTGCGAAGGATCTCGCGGACCGGCGACAATTGACCCGTGTCCAAGAAGAACGCATCCCGCCGTACGTCCCCGAAGCAGCCCGCGCGCAGCAGGTCCGCCGAGAACACGCCCATCGGAAGCGGTTCGCCGTGCCCGTGCGGCCTGGAATCGTCCTACGGCGAGTGCTGCGGCACATTCCACCGGGGCTCGGCGGCGGCCCCTACGGCGGAGCGCCTCATGCGCTCGCGCTACTCCGCCTTCGCCGTCGGTGACACCGCCTACCTTCTGCGGACCTGGCACCCCACGACCCGGCCCGCGGAACTGGACCTCGACCCCGATATCCGGTGGACCCGCCTGGACATTCTCGGCTCGACGGGCGGCACCGCGTTCCACACCGAGGGCACCGTCGAATTCCGGGCGCACTACTCGGTGCAGGGGCACGCCGACGACCAGCACGAGAACAGCCGCTTCGTACGGGAGGAAGGGCTGTGGGTGTACCTCGACGCGGCGGGCGGCGCGGGGGACGGCCGCTGAGACCGGGAGCGGGCGCAGCTCGCGTCACACTTCGCACGTGCGGCCTCACAACGCGCACGTGCGGCCTCACAATGCGATGAGCCCGGCTTTCGTGGGTGTGAAGCCGCAGGCGTCGAAGTAGAACGGCGCCAGCGGAGCGTCGAAGTCGACGTGCAGCCATTCGCACTGTGCGGCTGCCGCTTCCCGGGCGGCGACGGCGACGAGTTCCGTGCCGATGCCGGACGCGCGGAATTCCTGCGCGACGAGCGTGTCGAGCAGGAATGCGTGGACCCCGCCGTCCCATGCCACATTCACGAAGCCGATGAGCCGGCCGTCGGTCCGCGCGCAGACCCATCCGAGGCTGTGCCGGTGCAGTTGCGCCGTCCAGTCGATCTCCAGCGGCGGGTGGTCGAACCCTTGCGCGTGAAGGGAGTTGAGAGCCGCGTTGTCGAACTCTCCCCGCCAGGTGTAGGTGATGGACATGGCGTGATCATAGTGAGGCGCGCGGGGGAGGGGAGTGCCGAGGAGCGACCGCCCCGGTCGAGGGGATGGCCGCTCCTGGCATCGTCAGGGCACGCTGGGCACAGGGCGGAGCGGGGCTCGACCCGCTATCCGCGCTCCTCTCAATTCCACATCGAACTGCCGGTCTCCAGCAGGGACTTGAGGTCGCTGAGTACGATGCTCCAGCCGCCGCCCGCCTCCTTGACCTCGCCGGCCAGCATGGCGGCGTGCGAGGGAGCGCCGGTGACGTCGTGCGTGATGGTGAGCTTGCAGATCCCGGCGTCCCCCTCCTCGATCTCATAGGTCAGACGCGTCAGCGGCTCGCCGGACAGCGTCGGGTCGAAGAGCATGCGGTAGGTCTGCACGAGCCGGTGCGGCGCGTCGGCCTCGACGACCTCGCCCTCGATGACCTGCTCCGGCGCGCCGTGGCTGCGCATTTCCTCGCTGGCCAGCGCCCGGAACGTACCGCCGGGGCGCAGGTCGTACTCCACCCGGCCGCCGTAGCCGTACTTCTCCGCCCACTCGGGCCGGGTGATGGCGTCCCAGATCGCCTGGGGCGTCGCCTTGATGTGGATCTGATGGACCTGAACCGTCCGGTTGGTCGCGTCCCCGGTCGTCATGTGTTCCCCTCCAGCTCATTCTTGAGCTCCGCGAGCGCCGTCACCCGGCGCTCGGTGTATTTGTCGATCCACCGGTCGTGGATCAGGCGAATCGGCACCGGATTGAGGTAGTGCAGCTTCTCCCGGCCCGACTTGCGTGTGACGACCAGCCCCGCCTCTTCGAGCACCTTGAGGTGCTTCATCACGCCGAAGCGGGTCATCTCCACCTCGGACTCCAGCTCGCCGAGCGTGCGGCCGTCACGCACGAAGAGCAGATCGAGCAGAAAGCGCCGCGTCGGGTCGGCCAGTGCCTTGAACACGCGGTCGTCGTCCGTCACGTGTTCGAGAATAGGTGACCAGAAGGTCACATGTAAAGCGGTGGCGGGCGCGGGTGGGTACGGGAGGACGGGGCGCGATACTGAGCGGCATGGACTTATCGTCGAGAAGGAGTCGCGGCGCGGCGGTGGCGTCGGCCGGGGTGCTCGCCGTCGTACTGGCCGGCTGCGGGAGCGCGGCGGGGGACCGGGCGGGAGCGCCGCAGGGGGACAAGGCCGAAGAGGTTTCGGCGCTCCCGCTGGAGCGCTACCAGCTCAGCGATGCGGAGGGCGCCCGGCACATGCGGGCCAACGCCGTGCTCGCACAGCGGTGCATGGTGGACTTCGGGTTCGCGGACTTCCCCCGCGAGCCCAAACAGCCGGGGGACGGAAGCGGAAGCGCGACGCTCGTCGCGGTGGCGCCCTCGACGCCGTTCGGCGAGGTCGACCTCGGCCAGGTCCGTCGCTGGGGCTACGGCTGGGACCCCAAGAAGGCGACCCCGTGGCCCCCGCGGGAGGGCCGGGAGATGACCAAGGAGGAGTACGCGGTCCTGTACGGCAGCGGCTCCGCCGGCCCCGAAGGCCCGGGAGGCGGCGCAGGAGCAGGGAAGGTGCGGGGGCGCGCCGTGCCCGAGGGCGGATGCTCGGGCGTGGCCGCACGGCAGTTGGAGCGGGGCGTCAAGGACGCGCAGCGAATGGCGACGCAGGTCTTCCAGGCGGAGGAGCGCGCCCGTAAAGCGACGGCGAAGGACCCGAAGGTGCGCAAGGCATGGGACACCTGGTCCCGGTGCGTCCAGGAGAAGGGCTTCAAGCGGTACGCGAAGCCGGACGACGCGTTCGGCGACAAGGCCTGGCGGCGCAGCGGCTCCACCGGCAACACGACCCGTACGGAGAAAGAGATCGGCACGGCCGTGGCCGATGTGGAGTGCAAGCGGGAACACGGCACGGTCGCGGTGTGGTGGTCGGCCCTCGCCGAGCGGCAGCAGCGCGAGATCGACCGCGACAAGGCGGCGTACGCGGCAGTGTTGCGCGATGTGGAGACGGTACGGGCCAACATCCGGCGGGCGCTCGACGGCAAGTGAGGCGGAAGTCGGGATATGAGGGGCGGTATTCCCTTCCCCCTTTTCCGTTTCCGGTGTTGTCGCCGCTTCCGTCGGATTTCCGCTGCCGGGCACCGGGGCGCTGACGGCACCTGCGAAGGTGCGTACGCTCGGTTGAATGATGGATGCGGACGGGGACGAGGCGGCGACACCGCCGGGGCGTATCGGTCTCGAAGACGTGCAGTACAACGACCCTGATGACGCGCACGGAAGGCCTGCCATGCGGGAATTCGCCGCGCTGGTCTGCGAGTTGACAGGAATGAATCCGAAGTACGGAATACCGGCGCTGGTGACCATCGCTCAGCGGGAATCCGCCTTCAACCACCCTCGCTGGCGGGTGAACACCACCGACGGAAATGCCCACGGCCCGATCGTGTCGGACGGACATCCGCGCAACTGCTCCCGCGGAGCAGTCCAGTTGATACCGCCCACCTTCGCCCATTACCACCAGGACGAAACCGCACTCACGCCGTACGACGTGGTCGCCTGCATGAGCGCGGCCGTCAATTACGTACGCGTGCGCTACGGCGTCAACCGCTCCGGATCGAACTTCGCGGCCCGGGTCCAGCAGGCCGACCCGCGCCGGCCGCCCAAGGGCTACTGAACCGGGGTGCGAAGGCGAGCGGCGTGAACGCGGACGAGCGCGGCGCGTGAACGGGGCCGTCCGCCGGTATTTTCCCATGATGGACACGGTGTCGGCCGAATTCGGTCCAGACTGATCTCTCGGGTGCAGCGTGCGCACCCCTTCCGATTCCGCCGTCGCCGGTCGGCACCGACCTGCTGAGCGGCTGTTCGGCGTGGTCGGATTCGCTTCCGAACCTGCACGCACAAGGAGGGCGTATGCACCGTGTCCGCGGCGGGCGATGGCTGCTGCTCGCGCTGGCCGTCGGCTTGTTCGTCGCACTTACCGATCTGGCGCTGGGGCCGGCGGGCAGTCTGATCGGATTGCTGCTGCTGTGCCCCCTGCTGGGCGCCACACAGCTGAACGGAGCGCGCACCGCGGCGGTTTCCGCCTATGCGCTGCTGCTCGCCGGCGTACTGGCCGCTCTCGAATGGCGCGCTGCCGGCACGGACGGCACGCTGCGCGTCGCGTTCCTCGCACTGGTCATGGCCGGGGCGTACGCGACCTGGAGCGCACACCGCCGCGCCCGGGCCGACCGCCAACTGGCCAAGGTCGCCGCCGTCGCCCAGCGAGCCATCCTGCGGCCCCTCTCCGCCCGGTTCGGCGGCGTCGGCGTCTGCGCCCGTTACCGCTCCGCGGCCAGGCAGGCGCTCATCGGCGGCGATCTGTACGCGTTCGCCAACACCCCGGCCGGGCTGCGGCTGCTCATCGGCGACGTACGCGGCAAGGGGCTGGACGCCGCTCACTTGGCCGCGGCCACCATCGGCGCGTTCCGCGACTGCGCCTACACCACCCCCGACCTGCCTGCCGTCGTCCACACCACCGACCACCGCCTGGGCGGCGAGCTGGCGGCGGAGGACTTCGTCACCGCGCTGGTCGCCGAAGTGGCCCCCGGGCGCGTACGGCTGGCCAACTGCGGTCACCACCCGCCCCTGCACCTGCCGGCCGCCGGCCCACCGGCCCTGCTCGCACCGCCGGAGCCCACCACGCCGCTCGGGCTGGACCCGGCCCCGGCCGTACAGGAATTCAAGCTGGCCCCCGGCGACCGCCTGCTGTTCTACACCGACGGCCTGGCCGAGGCCCGCAATCCGCACGGCACCATGCTGGATATGGCCCGCCTGCCGCAGGTCTGCGGGCAGGGCCGGCTCGACGACGCCACCGACGCGGTCATGGACGCGCTGACCCGCCATACGGGCGGCGAACTCTGTGACGACATCGCCCTCGTCCTGATCGAGATCGACCCGAACCCGGCGCGGCAGCGCCGCCATCGGACGGGGACGGCCTGCCGCCGCGTACCTCGGCGAGGTGGGTGAAACCTTTGTGCGGAGGCGCCACTGCGCCGATGGGCGAGGCTTACGGGCGGTACACGTACGGCGTCGTGGTGCTCAGCGCCGCGAATCCGAGCCGCCGCAGGATCGGGCGGCTCTGCTCGGACGCGTCCACCTGCAGATACCGGTAGCCGCGCGCGGCCGCGACACGGGACCGGTGGGCGATCAGGGCGCGGTAGATGCCCCGGCCGCGCCAGGCGGCCAAGGTGCCTCCGCCCCAGAGTCCGGCGAATTCCGTACCGGGCGGCAGCTCCATCCGAGCCGCGCACACCGGCAGGTCACCGGCCATGGCGACCACGGCGACGACGGTGTCCGGGGCATCGGTGAGCTGGGCGAGCAGACGGTGGCGGATGCGGTCGTCGCGTGTGCCGAAGGCCTGCTCGTGGACCTGGGCGACGAGATCCACACCGGCTGCGTCGGTCACGGGGTGCAGATGGATGCCCTCGGGGAGTTCGACGGTGGTGGGGAGGTCCTGGACTCGGGCCACCATCAGCGTCTCCGCGGGCTCAGGCGTGAAGCCGGCCGCCCGCAGTCGCTGCGCGAGGTCCCGGGGCCGGTCGTGCGCGTAGAGCTTCCACTCGAATTCGTGGCCCAGTGCGGTGAAGTGCTGTACCTGCGCGGCGATTTCGGCATCCACGGACGCGTCGTCCAGGGCCGACAGGTCCGACCAGAGGACGCCGTTCCAGCCGCCTCCTGCGCTGACCTGGCGCACTACGCCGCCGGCCCGTTCGACGCGGGCGTGCGGCTCGTCGGGGAGTGCCTCCTGCCGCATCTGTTGGTCGAACGCCCGCAGTACGTCCGGTTCGTTCAGTGCGTCGTCGCTCGATGGGCGCGTGGGTGCTTGCATGTGCGCACTTCACCAGCGCGCGGGCGCCGGCGCCAGTCAATTTGCGACGAGGGATTCAGGACGCCCCCTCGGCCGTCCAGCCCGGGACGTTGAAGCGGGGCGTGAGGGCGTCCGCGCGTACCTCCTCGCCGCAGTTGCGGCAGGTGATCGCCGGGTCCAGGTCGGCGCCGCAGTGGTGGCGGAACACGGTGGGCGGTACGTCCGCGAGGTGGCGGTCGCCCCAGCGCATGAGCATGAGCAGGACCGGGCGGAGCTCCCGTCCCGCGTCGGTGGCGTGGTACTCGTAGCGCGCCGGCCGCTCGTTGTAGAGCCGCTTCTCCAGTACGCCGACGTCCACGAGCCTGCGCAGCCGTGTGGTGAGTACGTCCCGGGGCGCACCGATGTTGCGGGTGATCGCGTCGAAGCGGTGCACGCCGAAGAACACCTCGCGCAGGACCAGCAGGGAGTACTTCTCGCCGACGATGCCGAGGGCGTCGGCGATGGAGCAGGGGCGCGCGGGCCGGGATGGGGTCATGGCTCCACCGTAGAGCAGAGTGCATTTGATTCTCCAACCCACGGGGCTATAGTGAGTCCACTTTTCCAACTCGCTCTGCTGTGCAGCTCAGAAGGGGTTCGTCATGCGTGATGCCGTCATCGTGGAAGCGGTCCGCACACCGGTCGGCAAGGGGAAGCCGGGGGGCGCGCTGTCCGGCGTGCACCCGGTCGAGCTGCTCGCCCACACCCTGCGCGCGCTGGTGGAGCGCAGCGGTATCGATCCGGCGCTCGTCGACGACGTGGTGGGCGGCACGGTCGACCAGGTCGGCGAGCAGGCCATGAACACCACCCGGTACGGCTGGCTGTCGGCGGGCCTGCCCGAGTCCGTACCCGCCACGACCGTCGACCGACAGTGCGGCTCCTCGCAGCAGGCCGTGCACTTCGCCGCGCAGGGCGTCATCTCCGGGGCGTACGACATGGTCGTCGCCTGCGGTGTCGAGTCGATGAGCCGGGTGCCGATGTGGTCCAACGTGCCGGCCGGAACCGATCCGTTCGGCCCCGGCATCGCCGCCCGCTACCCGGAGGGCCTGGTACCGCAGGGCATCAGCGCCGAACTCATCGCGGCCAAGTGGTCCCTCAGCCGCGAGGCGATGGACGAGTTCGCCACCTCCTCGCACCGCAAGGCAGCCCGGGCCTGGGCCGACGGACTCTTCGACGCCGAGGTCGCCCCCGTCACCACGGACGCGGGACCGGTGAGCCGGGACGAATCCGTACGCCCCGGAACCACCCCCGACATCCTCGCCGGGCTGCGCCCCGCGTACCACGACCCGGCCTTCGCCGAGCGCTTCCCGCAGATCGACTGGTCGGTGACGGCGGGCAACACCAGCCCGATCAACGACGGCGCCTCCGCCGTACTGATCACCTCCAGCGAGACCGCGGCCCGCCTCGGCCTGCGGCCGCTGGCCCGGCTGCACAGCTTCGCGGTCACCGGCTCCGACCCGCTGCTGATGCTCACCGGCGTCATCCCGGCCACCGAGAAGGTACTCCGCCGCGCCGGACTCACCCTCGACGACATCGACCTCTTCGAGGTCAACGAGGCCTTCGCGAGCGTGGTCCTCGCCTGGCAGCAGGAGACCGGCGCCGACCTGGCCAAGGTCAATGTCCACGGCGGCGCCATCGCGCTCGGCCACCCCCTCGGCGCCAGCGGAACCCGTCTGATGACCACCCTCGTCCACGCCATGCGCGCTCGCGGCGCCCGCTATGCGCTGCAGACCATGTGCGAGGCGGGCGGGCTCGCCAACGCCACGGTGCTGGAAGCGTTGTGAGGGGGCCGGGCGGCACGTGCCCGGTCCTCGAAGTCGGAAGTGATGTGGGGAAGTTGGATGGGCAGGGGGCCGCGAGACCGCGACCATCAAGGGGCTCGCCGATGCCTACCGTGGCGTGCCGATGGGTGATGAGCGCGACTGGCTCGCGGCCGAGGCGCGCGCACGCCCCAAGATCGAGGCGCTGAAGGGGGCGGGCCTGGGTCGGTCGACGTACGGGGTTGCTGTTCCGTTGGTCGACGGAGCGGCCACCTCGTACGTAAGAACGAAACTCCAACTCCCTTTCCCTGCACCCCATATGGGCGCAGGGCCGGAGAAGGGACGCACCGGGCGACCCTTTATCGTGGGTGCATGTCCGCCCCTGAGCTGATCCGTATCGTCTCCCGCTCCAGCCCCATGGCCCTGGCCCAAGTGGAGCGGGTGCGCGCCGAACTGTCCGCGCTGTATCCCGGCATCACCACGGAGGTCGTGCCGGTCACCACGTCCGGCGACCGCTGGATGGGGGATCTCGCCAAGCTCGGTGGCAAGGGGGCCTTCACCAAGGAGGTCGACCAGGCACTGCTGGCCGGTGAGGCGGATCTCGCGGTGCACTGCGTCAAGGACATCCCGGCCGACCGGCCGCTGCCCGCCGGGACGACGTTCGCCGCCTTCCTCAAGCGCGACGACATCCGCGACGCCCTCATCCATCCGGGCGGGTTGACGCTGGACCGGCTGCCGGCCGGTACGCGCATCGGCACTTCCTCCGTACGCCGTATCGCCCAGCTCGCGGCCTCCCACCCGCACCTGGAATGCGTACCGATGCGCGGCAACGCCAACCGGCGCCTGGACAAGTTCGCGGCGGGCGACGCCGATGCGCTGCTGCTGGCCGTCTCGGGCCTGGAGCGCATCGGCCGTGCCGACGTCATCACGGAGATCCTCTCCGTGGAGGCGATGTGCCCGCCGATCGGCGCGGGAATCCTGGCCCTGCAGTGCCGCGAGGACGACACCGCCGTCATCGACGCGGTCACCGGGCTCGGCGACCGCGATGCCTACAAGGAAGCCACCGCGGAGCGGATGTTCCTGCATGTGCTGCAGGGCCACTGCAACAGTCCCATCGCGGGCTATGCGCGCGCCGAGCGCAGCGGCGATCTCTCCCTGCGCGCCCGCGTGTTCACCCCGGACGGCAAGACGGTCCTCAACGCGCACGAGTGGGCCGGGCCGCTGGACCCCGCCACCCTGGGCACCTCGGTGGCCGTCGCGCTGCTGCGCCAGGGAGCCCGCGATCTGATCGACTCGATCGCACACTGAGCGATACGGGGATGGCGCGCACTGAGCGGTACGGGGCGGCGCGCACCGAAGGGTACGGGGACGGGGGCGGCGCATCAGCTCTCGGTGGCGTTGAGATCCACCCACGCTGTCACCGTCTCGCCCTCGCGGGACGCGGCGATGCCGCGCGCCGCGAGGAGCCGCAGGACGGCGGTGTTCTCGGGGCGCGTACTGATGAACAGCGTGTCGAACCCGGCGGCGCGTGCGAGGGACAGCAGTTGTCCGAGCACCGCGCCGCCCACGCCGCTGCCCCGGTGGGCGCGCCCGATCCATACCCCGGCCTCGACCGCGCCCACCCTGCCCGCGTTCCCGCCTTCGAGTGGACAGAGCCGTGCCGCTCCGACCACTGCCTCTCCCATGACGACGGCGTAGGTGGTCTCCACCGGTTCGGCCGCCAGGGATCTCGACCGGTGGAACTGCCGGAAGGCGGTACGGCGCTCGGCGGTCCACCGGTCAGGGCCGGGGACCGGCGGCATCACCTCGCCCGGCTCCGCTTGCGCGACGGCCGCTGCCAGGAGCCGCCGCAGCAGTTGTTCATCGAGCCGCCGAAGCGTGACGTCCGAGCGCATGGCCGCACCCTGTCATGGGGTGCTGGTCGGGTCTAACTGCTTTCGTGGGCGTATGCCTATGCCTATGCCTATGCCTACGCCTATGCCTATGCCCACGCCCACGCCGCGCTGCGGTGCCTGATTGCGACAAGGTGACGTTGCTCAGCTCCGGCACTCGGCAGGGCGCTGACGCATAACCCGCTGGCGGCTGCCGGTTCGAAACGGCTGGTCGCCGCAGGGGATCTCATCTGTGGCGACGGGGCAGGAGCGGGGCTGTTCCGGCTTCCGGTGCACGGCTCGAAAGGAGCGTTGCCGTGGGAGCGGTGGGGGAGCGGGGGCTCGTGGGGCGGGTGTCGTCCGGTGGCTATTTCGAGCGGTCGCGTACGGGTCCGGGGCCCGGCACATTGGGCGGCGGCGCACAGGGCAGGCCACCGGCCGGCTGCTGTCCTGCCGCCTGTCGGGAAGCGTGGTGGTCGCCCCGGCCGACTGCGTCATCAACATGATCGTGGATGACTTGAGCGAGGAGACTCAGCTCCCGGTCAAGTCGGTGACGATGAACATCGGGCAGCTGCTCACCAACTCCGGGTACGCCAAGCACTTCCTGGGCGGTACGGCCGTGTCGTGCATCCTGATGCCCGACAGCTACCACTGGTATCACGCCCCGGTGGCGGGTGAAGTGGTGGAGGCCAGTGACGATATCGGCGGTGCGTACTACGGGATCCGGGACTTCCCCGACCTGCTCGACAAGGGGAACGTCGGCTACGGCTACGACTACTCGGACTTCGTCAACTTCCGCCGGGGATACGTCATCATCAAGACGGTGTACCAGGACGCCTCCGGAGGGCCGGCCGGCGAAGGGTACGTCGGACTGGTGCCCGTCGGCCTCAACTCGATCGCCTCGGTGAATTTCCTGGACAAGTTCAAGCCGCCGCTCCAGCAGCCGGTCACGGTGGAAAAGGGAGAGCGGATCGGGAACTTCAAGTACGGCGGATCGATGAACATCCTGCTGTTCGAGAAGGACCGGTTCCCTGCGCTGCAGCTGCTCCAAGGGCAGCGCATCGGGGTCCTGGAGGAAACGAAGCGAGCGGCCAAGCTGTTCCGCGGCTCCTACCACACGCGGTCCCAGCGCCGTCGCCCGCTGGCTCCCTGACCCCGCTGCCGAACGGAAGGTGAACCATGTCGGACGCTGTGACCTCGATTCCGGCGAACACCCTCAACACCCAGCGCATCGACTTCTCCGAAGCCGCCAAGAAGGTGCGCTCCTACGCCGGGCATGCGCACATCGACAGCACGGAATACCGAGGGACCAAGAACCACCTGTTCTACTGGTTCTTCGAGAGACAGACCTGCGACCCCAACATCGCGGCCCGCGACCAGCAGGAGCTGATCGGCCGGACGCCGCTGCTGATCTGGCTCAACGGCGGGCCCGGCGCCTCCTCGTCAGTGGGGCTGTTCCTGGAGAACGGGCCCCTGTCCATCAGCGACGATGCCGCCGGGACGATATCGGTGAACCCCGAAACCTGGAACCAGGAGGCGCACGTCGTCTTCTGCGACCAGCCCATCGGCACGGGATACAGCTACTCCGACGTCGGGGAGTACGTCCACGACGAGAAGGCTCTCGGCCGGATGTTCTGGCAGGGCCTGCAGAAGTTCTTCGGTCTGCACCCGGAGTACAGGCCATGCCCGCTGTACGTCTGCGGTGAGAGCTACGCCGGCAAGTACGTACTGGAGATCGACGAGCAGAACGGCAAGATCCCGGACGAACAGCGCATCAACCTGAAGGGGATCGCGGTCGGCAACGGCTGGATCAAACCCGAGCTGTCGCTCCAGGTCCTGATCGACTACGCCTACACGACCGGATTCCTCGGCATCGGCCAGCGCGATTCCCTCAACGAGTCCTACAAGGAAATGGGGACTGGCGCAACGCTCCCCGCCTGATCTGGACGCAGGCACAGGGAAATCCGAAGGGATTTGTCCGCCGTCTCGCGAACGTGACACAGGTCAGCGTGCCGGACTCCGGACACCAGGTGCCCGC
This sequence comes from Streptomyces sp. UF-297, assembly GCF_058245575.1. Taxonomy (NCBI): domain Bacteria; kingdom Bacillati; phylum Actinomycetota; class Actinomycetes; order Kitasatosporales; family Streptomycetaceae; genus Streptomyces; species Streptomyces sp. UF-297. Next base: position 71,893 of record NZ_JBSIBZ010000005.1, read on the forward strand.
CTTCCAGCCCCGGATCTCCCGCGAAATGCTCTACAACTGGCTCTTCGACCGTCCCTTCCCCGGCCACGACCCCCAGCTTCTCCGCAAGCCCCGCAACGGCAGCACGGGCCTGCGCAAGGCCTGAACGCACCCGCACCGGCCGCCCGTCGGCGCTGATCGACGGGGCAGGTCTGCAAGGAGGCGGCTCCCTTGCAGACCTGGCCCGGCCGGGTCAGCCCGTCGGCCGCCTCGGCGGGGCGTACGCCGTCGGTGGCACGCCCACCGTCGCAGTGAAGTCCCGTACCAGATGGGCCTGGTCGCTGTAGCCCAGCTCGGCCGCCAGCGCGGCCCAGTCCGGGGCGCCGTCCGTCTCGGCGCGTTCCAGGGCCTCGTGGATGCGGTAGCGCAGGATGACCCACTTGGGGCCGACCCCGACGTACTGGGCGAACAGCCGCTGCAGCGAGCGTGCCGAAGTTCCCTCCGCGCGTGCCAGGCGCGCCACCGAGCGCACCGAACGGTCCGACCGCACCCGTTCGACCAGGGCCATGGCGCGTTCCGCCTGCGGGTCGGGGCGTGGCCCGTACTCCAGCAGGAAGGTGTCGAGCGCCGCCACACGGGCGTGCTCCTCGTCCGGATCGAGTACGGACAGCGGGTCGGCGCCCGCGAACACCGCGCTCAGCGGCACCCGCCGCCCCGTCCACTCGGACACCGGCCACGCGGGCGCGAACGGTCCGAAGCCGCCCGGCCGGAACTGGATCCCGCACACCCTCCCGCGCCCCTCCAGCTTCTGCGTGAACAGGTCGAGCCCGATGCCGGCGACCTCCGCGAAGTTATCGGGTCCGCAGCGCTGGAAGACGACGTTGACGGACGGGTGCGGTACGACGTGCGAGACGTACGGCTGGTCGAGGTCCCAGTCGATCAGCCAGTAGTGCTCCAGGTAGGGCCGCAGCGCCAAAGCCGGCTCATGGCGGCGGAAGCGTACGCGGGCGAAGAGCGCGGCGGCGTCGATGATGCCTCGGGTGTCCCGACGGGGACCGCCCTCCTTGTGTCCTGCCATGGCCGGAAGCCTATGTCGCGTTTGTTCAATACGGCGTCGCTGCGCCGCCCGTACGGTCACTCCATGGACATAAAGGACAGGAACAGGACGTACCCCATCGGCGAACTCCTCGGTATGGCGGCCCCGCGCGCGGTGGCCGTGGTGCGCGGGATCGCGGACGAGCGGCTGGCGTCGCCGACCCCCTGCTCCGAGTACGACGTGCGCGCCCTCCTCGACCACCTCACCCTGGTCGTCGTGAACTTCCAGGAGCTGGCGGCGAAGCGGAGCCCGGACTTCTCGGTGACGCCCGCCTACGTACGCGAGGGCGCCGACTGGCGTGCGTTCTTCGCGGCGGAGGTCCGGACGTTGGTCGAGGCGTGGTCGGTGCCCGGCGCCGAGGAGGGGACCTCGGGGGCGATGGGGCTTCCGGCGCGGACGGTCGGTGTGATGGTGCTCGGCGATCTGACGGTGCATGCCTGGGATCTGGCGCGCGCGACCGGCCAGGGCTTCGATCCGGACCCGCGGGTCGTGGCCGGGCTGAGCGACGAGATCGAGCAGATGGCTCCGCTGGCGCGGAAGATGGGGGTGTTCGGGGAGCAGGTCGCGCTGCCGGAGGGGGCGTCGGCGTTCGAGCGGGTTCTGGCGACGACGGGCCGCGACCCGGGCTGGCGGCTTGCGTAGGCCTGCTGGACGCGGCGCACTTTCGCCGCCTGTCGCTTCGCGGTGCCGTTCGTGTCCTCCGTCACTGGCCGTCCGGGCCAGGGGAGCGATGTGAGCGGAGCACCGTGGAGAGGAAATTGCTTGGGGTGCTGCCGGTGAACTCGCGGAATTCTCGGGTGAAGTGGGCCTGGTCGGCGTAACCGGAATCGGCGGCGATTTTCTCCCAGGAGGTGAGCGGGCGGGAGGTGAGGTGGGTGAGGGCGCGGTCGAAGCGGACCAGGCGGGCGGTCTTCTTCGGGGGCAGGCCGATCTGCTGTCGGAACTTGGTGATCAAGTGCTTGCGGCTCCAGCCGACTTCGGTGGCGAGCTGGCCGATGGATATCGCGCCGCCGGTGGCGGTCAGACAGTGCCAGGCGCGCGCGACCTCGGGAGAGGGGCGGGTGCGGTCCTGGACGCGTTCCAGCAGGAAGTCGTCGAGCAGGCTGAAGCGCCGGTTCCAGTCCGTGGTGTCGCGTACCTTTTCCGCGAGGGTGCGGCCCGGCTTCCCCAAGACATCGCCGAGGTCGATGATGTGCTCGCTGAGCTCGGCCAGGGGAAGGCCGAAGAGGGTGTACGCGCCCAGTGGCGCCAGTCTGACCTCGACGTACGCCGGGGAGCAGGAGCCGTCGACGACCGCGTAGGAGCCGTGCGCGCCGTGCAGGAACTGGGGCGGGCGGGACGGCGGGTCGCCGATCTTGAGGATCAGGATGACGGATGTGGTGGCCGGGAGGACGAATTGCCCGGACGGCGCGATGGTTTCGTCGAAACCCTGGTACCGGCCGATGAGGTAGGGCGTCAGGGCGTGGTGGGGCCGACTGCCCGTGTGCGGTCGGCGGGCGATATCGAATTCCGGAACAGATGGGTCCGTGTGCATGACTGGCTCCCCCGTGGAGGTTAATTCCGTTCAAGACACTCTGATCGGGCCTTTCTAGTATGGGTGGGGTGCGGAGCGCTGGGGAGCGGCCCGCGCGAGGCGGCCCTGAGACGGGGGACACGGGGGGACAGGGCCGCCACCGCCGCTCCATCAGTGCGCCGCGCCCGCTGTGGAATCATGCGGCCCATGACCAATGACGGCGAGGAATTGCTGGCGGCGCAGGATGCGCTGCAGGCCGAGGCGGAGGAAGTCGTCGCGGCGCTGGAATTGGAGCGTACGCTGACGGCCCTGGGCGATCCGGTACGGACCGGCAGTTCGGCGCTGGGCCTGATGCGGGTACGGGATATCGATATCACCGTTGTGTGCGCACAGTTGGACGCGCGGGCCGAGACGGCCGTCGCCCGGCTCGGCGCGGATCTGGCCACGCACCCGCACGTCCGGCAGGTCACCTTCCGGGACGACACCGGCCGGTGGAACACCGATCCGGCCTACCCCGACGGCCTTTACCTGGGCGTCGGTTACCGGGCCCCGCAGGCCGAGGACTGGAACCTGGACATCTGGTTCGTCGATGAGCCAAAGCGCCAGCCGGACCTCGCGCATGTACGGAGTCTTCCGCAGCGGCTCACTGCGGAGGCCCGGCTGGCGATCCTGCGTATCAAGCAGGATCTGGTCCGGCGGGAGGTGTACGGGCGTGACGTCCGCAGCTTCGAGGTCTACACGGCGGTTCTCGACCACGGTGTGCGCACCGTCGAGGAGTTCGAGCAGCGGCGGAAGAAGATGTGACGGGGCGTGAGTCCTCGCCCTTCCACGCGTACTGCCCCGCCGCCGGAGTGAAGCGGGCGGGCCGGCCGCCGCCGGTCCACCCGCTTCCGTACGCCGTTCCCTGTGTCCGGTCCGCTACTTGAGGCCGCCGTCCAGCGCGCTCATGAGCGTGCCCGAGGGCGTGTCGCCGGACATCTCCCAGACCATGGCGCCCAGCAGCCCCTTCGCCTTGATCCAGGCGGTCTTCTTGCCGATCGACCAGGTGTCGTCGAAGGTCCACCACTGTCCGCCGGCGCCGGTGTAGCCGTAGGTGGAGATGGACTGCTCGTCGTGGTGGACGGTCAGGCCCGGTACACCGGTGATGAGGTTGTGATAGCCGCGGGTACCGGCCTCCTCCGGGAACTGGCCCGGAGCCGCGCCGTCCGCCGCCTGCCACTCGCCGTGGACGCCGCCGTCGGTGACGGTCTTCCAGCCGCGCCCGTAGAAGGGGAAGCCGATGGTGAGCTTGCGCGGGCTCACCCCTGCGTCCAGGTAGGGCTTGATGGCGTCCTCGACGCTGAAGTGGAAGCCGTACGGGTCCTGGGCGTCGCGGTAGAGGTTGGCCTGGTGGCCGGTGCGCTTGGGCTCCCAGGAGTTGTCGCTGCCCGCGCCGTGGAAGTCGTAGCCCTGGACGTTGGCGAAGTCCAGGTAGTCGAAGACCTTGGCGACCTCCCAGCCCTGCTCGATCTTGACCGGGTCGGCGGGGGTGAAGGCGGTGAGCAGCTTGTGCGTACCGCCCAGCGCGTCGAGCTGCCTGCGGAACTCCGCGAGCAGCAGGGTGAGGTTGGCCTTGTCGGCGGGGCTGTAGTGGTTGCCGGGGTGGCCCTCGGCGCCCGGCCACTCCCAGTCGAGGTCGATGCCGTCGAAGATGCCCGCGCCGGTTCCGGGGCCGCCCGCGCCGTTGTAGACGGGCAGATTGCCCTTGATCCAGATGTCGATGCAGGAGGCGGCGAACTTCTTGCGGGAGGCATCGGTGGCGGCCGCGTCCGAGAAGAACTTGGAGTACGTCCAGCCGCCGAGCGAGACCACGACCTTGAGGTGGGGGTGTTTGGCCTTGAGCTTCTTGAGCTGGTTGAGGTTGCCGCGCAGCTTGCCCCAGCCGTCGTCCGCGACGCCGTCCACGGACTGGGAGGCGGGGAAGGCGCGCCCGTAGTCGGCCTCGGCGTCGCCCGCGCCGGTTCCTTCGTCCGGGTCCTGGGGGTTGCCGGAGACGCCCTTGGTGACGCCCGCGAGGCAGGTCAGATTGACCGGGTCGATGTTCTCGAAGGCGTAGTTGATGACGTCGAGCTTGGCGGCCGCACCGGAGGTGTCGAGGTTCTTGACGAAGTACTGGCGGCCGTAGATACCCCACTGTGCGAAGTAGCCGACCTTGAGGTAGTCGCCGGGCCCGGCGACATCGTCCGTGGTCACGGTCAGGGCGTTGGAGGCGGGGGAGGCGTTGTCGGCCGCGTCGCGCGCCTTGACGGTGAAGGTGTAGGCGGTGGCGGGCTGCAGGCCGTCGACGGTGGCCGCCGTGGTGCCGGCCGGGACGGTCTTGGCCAGGGTGCTGCCGCGGTAGACGTCGTACGCGACGACGCCGACGTTGTCCGTCGCCTTGTCCCAGGCCAGGGACACACTGGAGGACGTCTTCGCGGTGCTGCGCAGGGCCCCCGGCGCCGAGGGCGGGTCCGGGTCGCTGGCCGGGTCCACGGTGGTCGCGGTGACCGGAGCGCTGGGCGGGCCGGTGTTGCCGCGGGTGTCCTTGGCGCGCACGGTGAAGGTGTAGCGGGTGGCCGGGGTGAGTCCGCCGACCGTGGTGGAGGTGGTGGTGCTGCTGGCGACCGTACTGCCGGCGCTGATCACCTCGTACGAGGCCACGGGGTAGTCGCCCTTGGTGGCGGCGGGCCAGCTGAGCGAGATCGTACGGGCGGTGGCCGTGGTGACCGTGGGCGCGCCGGGCGCGGACGGCGGGACATCCGGGGTGCCGTCGCACTTATCGCCGTTGACGGTGCAGGCCGAGGGCGCGGTGATCGGGCCGTTGGCGATGAACCAGTAGCTGTGCGGTTCGGTGCTGCCGCCTGCCGGGACGGTCGCGTTGTAGTGGGCGTTCTTGACGGTCACATGGCGGCCGCTCACGGTCGCGTCGCCGTTGTAGTGGCCGGTGATGCTGACGCCGGGCGGCAGGTCGAACTCCAGGCTCCAGCCGGTGACGGCGGCCGATCCGCTGTTGCGGATGACGTAAGTGCCTTTCCACCAGGGCCCGTTGTCCTGGGAGGTGAAGGTCGCGGTGAGGGTTCCCGCGGCCGGTGCGGAGGCCGCGGGGACGGTCAGTGCGGCCAGGGGGAGGATCAGTGCGGCGAGCAGAGCCGCGGCTCTGCTGCGAAATCTGCGCCGGTCTTTCATGGCAGTCCCTGTGGGTGTGGAGTGGTACAGGGTGGGAGAACCGTGTGCGCATGCCCGAACCGGGCGGACCGCGGTGGCGACCAGGCCGAGGCCGGGCGACAGAAGGCAGTCGCACGATAAAAGGTCTGGACCAAGTCGTCAACGGGCGGGGACGGTGGGGCAGTTGGCCGATGTCGGCCCGCGGTGCCGTACGGGCCGTCGGTCAGGGGTTGCCGCAGATCAGGGCCGGGAGGGGGAGCAGCAGCCACTGGGTGGGCACGGCGGTCAGGCGCAGGCGGCGCCAGCGGGAGCCGTCGCGGGGGAAGGAGAGGGCGAGCAGGCCCAGGGCGAGGGAGACGCCGAGGAAGACCGGCCCCCAGGGGAGGTAACTGAGAAGCCCGTAGCGGCAGTTGGCGCCGGAACAGGACGCTCGGGACATCTGCTGGCCCGCCTGGGAGAGTACGCCGGCCAGATGGGCCGGGAGGAGAAGGCCGATTCCGATGGCGGCCATCAGCCGACTGCCCCGTGTCCGTTCCGGTGTGTCACACGAGGCGCCGGACGGCGGCGGATCGACGGTGGGTGGGGTCATGGCCCAAGCCAACGCCGCGCCGCCGAGGGGCGCATGGGCGGTTGTACTCAGCCCGGCGGGGGCGGCTACTCACCCCCTGGGGCGGCTCGGAGGCGTGAGCTGAGGTACTCCTTCGTGGCGGGCCGCTCCTCGGCGAGCAGCGCGAAATAGACACTGTCGCGCCAGGTGCCGTCGGGGCGCCGGCGGTGGCGGCGCAGGACGCCCTCGCGCTGTGCGCCGAGCCGGGCGATGGCGGCCTGTGAGCGGAGGTTCAAGTGGTCGGTCTTCAACTGCACCCGTCCCATGCCGAGTTCCTCGAAGGCGTGGGTGAGCAGCAGCAGCTTGGTCTCGCTGTTGACCTCGGTGCGCCAGTACGCGCGGCCGTACCAGGTCCAGCCGATCTCCAGCCGCTCGTCGGTCACCGAGACGTCCGAGTACGTGGTCCAGCCCACCGCTTGATTGCTCGTCAGTGAGGTGGAGCGTGTCGGCGCGCTGCAGGACCGGGCCGACGGCACTCGCGACCGTGATCTCCAGGCCGTCCAGGACCCAGGCGATACCGAGCGCGATGACCAAACGGGTGTGGAACCGGGGCCAGGGCAGCCGGTCGATGCGCGCGGGCACCAGGCTGCGGACGACGGCGTTCAAGGCTTCCTCCGTGGTGACCGACCGGCGGGGAGAACCGGGCGGCATGCGCGGATCGTGCGCGGCGGGGAAGGCTTCCCGGCGCCGGGCGCCCCGCGGTGGGCCCGGCCACCCGAACGGCCGCGCGGCAACCCGCACGCCCTCCGGCTCAGTTCGCGGTGCCGCCGTGTTCCCGGAGGAAGTCCAGGACGAGCGGGGAGGCGATGGCGCGGAACTCCTCGAAGTAGGCGTGGCGCCCGCCCGGGATCAGGTGCAGCCGGGCGCCCGGGATCCGGTCCGCGAGCAAAGGGGCGTTCGCGGTGGGATTGAGGAGGTCGTCGCTGCCGTGCAGCACCAGTGTGGGCGCGTGCATACGGGGGAGCAGGTCCCAGCCGTCGTGCCGGTCGCTGGCGAGGAGATGGCCGCGCCGGGCGTGCACGGGCATGCCGGGGTCGCCGAGGGTGTGGTGCGGGCCGGGGTGGGCCGCCGACCAGGCCGGGGTGTACATCAGGTCGATCAGGGCCCGCCGGGCCGCGGGGCCGCTCTGGATGAGCGACATGCGTACGTCGTCGCCGCGCTCGATGCCGTGCCGGCCGCCGGGGGAGGTGCAGCCCAGGACCAGGGCGGCGACCCGGTGCGGGTGGTGGGCGGCCAGGCACTGGGCCACCCGGCCGCCCATGGAGGTGCCGTAGACATGCGCCCGGTCGATGCCCAGTGCGTCCAGCACCGCGACCGCGTCCCGCGCGAACCCCTCGGTGCTGTACGGCCCGTCCGGCTTGTCGCTCTCACCGGTGCCCCGGTAGTCGAGCGTGACGGTGCGGTGGGCACCGTGGAAGTCGGCGCGGACGGGATCCCACCAGCGGTGGCTGTTCGCCTGGCCCGCGAGCAGGAGGAGCGGGCTGCCGTCCCCCTGCGACTGGTAGGCGATACGCATCCCGTCCACGCTCGTGGCGTGCGGCACGGTGGGTGTCCCTTCGGCTGTGAGTGATCTCTTGTACGGGGCGGACGCGCGCCATTGTTCAGCCCCGGCCACCACGGCAGCACCCCGTTTTTCCCTGGGCGCCCGGTCGTTGCCGCGAGGGTGCCGCGCGGTTGTCGCCGCGCGCCGGTGAGGGTGCGCCGACGCGGCGATCCGGCGTCGGACCTGACAGTGCGCGCGGGGACGCGCCCGCCGTGCTTCGGGCGGGACGCGGCTCATGGGGCCGTACGTGAGGGGTGGACGTCGGCGCCCGTGCGCGATGGCGGGCGGCACGGCGCCCGGAATCCCCGCGCGCGCGGTCGCGCGAGCCGTGCCGGGGTGACGGGAACGGGCCGCGGTGCCTACCGCTTCGCTCCGTGCCCGTACCCGAAGAGGTGTTCGCGCCCGCGTCCGCGGCAGGGCGCACGCCATCGCAGCGCCCCGCACAGGGGCGGCGGGGCCCGGCGTCGGCGCGAGAGCGGCGCGCCCCTACCCGGCACACGGCGGCGCTATGCGGTGGCATCGGCGAGGGACCGGGCGTCAGCGAAGCATGATCGGCGCGGTGCGACGCACCCGCGCGCTCTGCCGGTGCAATCTTCGGGCGTGCTTTTCTCGGAATCGCCGAAATCCTTGCGGCTTGCGGATCTTCCTGTGTGCAGCGCAATAGTGCGAAGTTTCTTGAATGGGTGTCAGGCAATCGCACATTGAGCGAGGGAGAAGAAAGAAATGGCATTTCCGCAGACAACGGAAGCGGCCGACCGGAATGCTTTCCGGGGGCGCAGGCTCAACCGGATCGCAGTGGCCGTCGCCCTGGCGGCCACGGCAGGAGGGCTGAACGTGGTGGCCGGAACGCCGGCCCGGGCTGTGGACGGGGCGGTGTGGAACCAACTGGCCAAGTGCGAGAGCGGGGGCAACTGGCACATCGAGACGGGCAACGGCTACTCGGGAGGGCTGCAGTTCGCAGCGTCCACCTGGCGTGCGTACGGCGGGAGGGCCTACGCGGCGCGAGCGGCACATGCCAGCCGGGCCCAGCAGATCGCCGTGGCGGAACGGGTGCTGCGGGGCCAGGGCTGGGGGGCCTGGCCGACCTGCTCGGCACGGCTGCACCGCCCGGCCAGGCCGTCCGCGCCACGGACGCTGCCGGCCGTCCCGCACCGCAGGCACGCGGCAGGTCCCGCCCGGCACCGGGCCAGTCAGCCGACGGTCACGCACGGCCGGCGCGGCGCCGGCTACCGGATCAGGCCGGGGGACACCCTGAGCGGCATCGCGGCCGCGCACAACATGTCCTGGACCGAGCTCTACCGGCTGAACCGGCACGCCCTCGGCGCGAATCCCGGACTCATTTATCCGGGCATCCGTATCGTCCTGCGGGCATCGGGCTTGAACTGAGCCGCGATCGGTCGACATCCCGCAGTACGCGGAATTCCCGGAGCGTCCGGAGTCTCTGACCGGCCGGGGCATCCGGGAATTCCCGACCGCTCGGGAGGCTACTGGGAGGGCCTCTCGGGAAGGGAAAGCGCGCAGCTGCCGCCGGGAATCGGGTGGGGTACGGCAGCGATGCCGCCGGGGGCGGCTGCGCACGGGGGTGGGGGAGGAGGGGACTGGGCGGTGCCGCGGGCCGCAGGCTCACCGGGCCGCCCAGGACCGGCGGGCGCCTCGCCGGATGCCGGCGGGCGGGGCGCCCGTTCACCCTCGGGGGACCGCGGCCCCGGGGGTACCACCGACGCCGGATGCCAACTCTGGCTGGTGGTGTCAACTCTGGCCGGTGGTGTCAACTCCGGCTGGTGGTGGCGACACCAGGCTCAGCGCGCACTCCCCGGGTGCCGCGCCCGGCGATGAGAATCGCCGACATGACTCGACCGATCACGCTGATCACCGGTGCGACCCAGGGCCTCGGCCGCGGGATCGCCCTCGACCTCGCCGCACGCGGCCACACGCTCCTGCTCCACGGCAGAAACGAAGCCCGCCTCCAGGCCATCGCGGCCGAAGTGGCGGACAACGCACCCGGTACCACCATCCGTACCTATCTCGCCGATCTCTCCGACCTCGACCAGGTCCATGCGATGGCCGCCCGCATCCGCGCGGCCGAGCCCCGGATCGACGCGGTGGTCAACAACGCGGTCGCCGGTGGCGGCGCCGATCCGCTGCGGCGGGAGCTGAGCGCGCAGGGCCACGAACTGCGGTTCGCGGTCAACCACCTTGCCCCGTACGCCCTCGTACAGGACCTGCTGCCGCTGCTCACCGCCTCCGCACCCGCCCGCGTGGTCAATGTCGCCTCCATCGGGCAGGAGCAGATCGACTTCGACGACATCATGCTGGAGCAGGGATACGAAGGGCTGCGGGCCTACTGCCGCAGCAAGCTCGCACTGATCATGGCGACCTTCGAGCTGGCCGCCGAACTGGAGGGGACCGGTGTCACCGTCAACGCCCTTCACCCGGCCCATCTGATGGACACCGCGGGAGTGCGCGAGTACGGCCTCAGCCCGGTGACGACCATCGGGGAAGGCGTGCGGCCGACCGTACGGCTGGTGATCGATCCCGCACTGGCCACCACGACGGGCCGCTACTTCGACCAGTTCGCCGATACCCGCGCGCACGAGCAGGCCTACGATCCGCAGGCCCGCCGACGGCTGATGGAGCTGACCCGCGACCTTGTCGGTGCGGGGGCGGTCGAGGAGGCCGCTGTGGCGCGGAGCGGACGCGACCGTCACTGAACCGAGGCATCCGGCGGCCATTCTGACGGCATGGCAGCGGACGGCAGGGCGGGGCAGGCACCCCGTGGCAGGAACCCTCGCCGCCGTCGCCGACTGTCGGACGCGCGGGCGGCCGGATCGATGTTGTCTACGATGCGCACGATTCCACGGACGTGCTGAGCCTCGCTCGGCTCCACCGTCAGGCTCCCGACGGGAATGCGCTCGTCCGCGTCGGCGTGGCCGTATCGGCTGCCGGTGTTCTTCTGGCGCTTTCCACACTGCGCAGGCGTTCGGCGCGGCAGTGAAACGGCGGCGTCGGCGATTCACCGGACGGCGGTGGCCGGGTTCGGGTTGAGGGGACGAGGGCCTTTCTTTTCGGGACCTTGGTCTCGTGTGTACAGGGTCGTCAAATGCTGGAATGTGCCCAGGGGATGAGCTGCTGTCAGCAGCTCTCCCCTCCTTTTGCATTCGGGACCCGCACCGGCCCCATTCCGTAGGCCATTCACCTTGGGGTGCGCGGGTTCGGTCGATGACCGTCCGTCCCCTCGGGTCCGGTCCTGCCGTTCGGTATCTGTTCAGGAAGGCTTGCCATGCGTCTGAGATGGACTGCTGCAACCGCCCATGTCGTCCTGTTGAGTTCGGTGATCGTGGCCACGGATCTCTCCGTGGCGCAAGCGCAGCCGGTGTCTCCGGCCTCGGCGGCGGCAGCCGCATCCGGGGCCGGAGCGGAGACCTCCCGCAGTCTCCCGAATTTCGTGTACCGAGGTGTCAACCTGTGGCCCAAGGAGCACTTCGGAAGTCATCCCACCTACGACTCGGCGGACGGCTTCACCGAGCCGAACCCCGAGCGGGCATTCAAGGAAGGGCTGCATGCCCGGCTGACCGACGAGCAGGCGTCGGCCACCTTCTCGATCGAGCGCCATCTGCAGGGCGGCGAGCGCAACGTCAGTCCGTACATCTCCACCACGGAAGACCTGCGGACCGCCCGGGAATTCGCCCTCGGCACGGGGAAGCAGCCGTCCACGTACGGCTATGAATTCCGCCAGGGAGCGGACGGGAAGGTCCGGAAATTCGCCGTATCCCGGGGCATCGTCTACATGATCAAACCCACCCGGGGGAACATGGTCTATGTCGAGGACGCCGCCAAGAGGGAGGGCGTGGCGGACAAGGAATCGGTACGGACGAAGCTGACGCAGAAGGAGTGGGCGGCGTTCCGCAGGATCGATCCGCAGAACATCTACGCGGCCCAGGTCTACGAGCGGGTGGCCGAGGTGGACGGCAGCGGGAAGCTCGGCGCGTGGTCCGATGCCACGCTGTCCAGACACGACTTCACCGTCGACGGGAAGAAGCTCAAGAGCTTCCAGATCAACGAGAGTTTCGACGCCGCGCACCCCGGTTTCATTCCGGCCGCGATGCCCTGTTCGCCCAGCACATCGGGCCGGGCCAAGCGGTCCATCAGCCTGTGCGAGTCGGGCGGGCGGCCGACGCGGGAAACGAAGGACCCGTCGGCGCAGACGGGCGGGGAGCAGCCGGGAACGGGGGGCGAGAAGCCGGGTACGGGCGGGGAGAAGCCGGGCAAGTCCTCGGCGGAGACGCCGGGCACCGAGGGCACGCCATCGGGTACGGCGCTGGAGGAGGCCGAGGCCAAGCAGGTCGAGGAGATCTTCGTACGGCTCGCGGCGAAGAACGGCCTGGACGTCATCGGGCGCGACGGCAAGAAGCTGTCGCCGGCCGATATCCACGCCCGGATCCGCGGCTATACCAAGCTCTCGCCGCAGGCGAAGGTGAAACTGCGCGCGAATCTGAAGGCGGCGGGGAGTACGGCCAAGGGCGCACTGCTCGTCGCGGGCGCCGGACTGTGGGCGAAGGGGGTGTACGACGCCTTCGCCGAGGACACCACGAGCCTGGACAAGGCAGCGGCGATTACCGCGATCGTGCCGTTCGTCGGGTGCGGCACGCAGGCCGGGGCGAGCGCCGACAAGAACCGGTTCGACGCCGAGGACACCGCCGCGTGTTTCGGCGGGGACGCCCTGCTGGTCTCCCCGCTGTGGCCGGCCGGTCTGGTCGTCCACGGGGCCCGGTATTTCAGCCAGAAGTGGAAGGAAGCGCAGATTCCGTCCCTGACGGTCTTTCAGGAGACCCGGGACACGGCGTGGAAGGAATCCCTGGAAGCTTTCCGCTCCAAGGGATTCAACGACCTGGTGAAGTCGGCGGAGGCGGCCCAGAAGCAGCAGCTTCAGGCCGAGAAGGCGGTGGCGCTGCACAACGCCGCCGAGAAGATCGCGGAGGTGGAGCGGGGCAGTGCCTCCGCCGAGGCGAAGCGGCTGCTCACCTTCAGCGCCGAGCGCACCGCGCGCGAGCAGATCAAGGAATTCCCCGACAAGCTCCGCGACCAGTTCGACCAGGCGATCCGGGCCGCGCTGGTGGAGCGGGCCAAGCACTACAACGAGGAATTCATCAAGCAGCAGGTCGACATCGAGCGCTGGAAGGAGGACTCGTGGGTCTCCGGCGTGGCCGGACCCCGCCAGTCCCGGGAAGACCGCCAGGAATACCTGGACAAGGTCATTCAGCGGCTGCGTGACATGCCGCCGCCGGTGCCGGACGAGAAGTCGGTCAAGGACGACGTGAACCGGGCCCGCGCGGCCCTGGCCAAGGCAGCGGGCAATAGCAACGCGTAACAGCATCACCGGGCAGGGTTCCGGCGGGAGCGGCACGCCCCGCCGGAACCCTGTCTTTGTCGTGCGCGGCCTCGGGCCTGGGCATAAGGCAGGGCAGGACGGCGGGCGGACGGGTGGTGTCGCTGACGATCGTTCGTGCGGCGCCGTGAAATCTTGCCAGTTGTTCGGTTCCCGAAATCCGGTGGCGACGAAAGGGAACGGCCCCGATGACCGCAACGGTTGAGGTGCGAGGATTTCGCGGCGACGACGTACCGGAGCTTGTCGGTACCTGGCGGCGCAGCGCTCCGCTGGACCCGATCGACACCGGACGCTTTCGCCGGCAGGTGCTCCTGGACGCGAACTTCGACCCGGCCGGGCTGCGGGTCGCCGTCCACGGCGGCCGGATCGTGGGCGCGGCCCATGCCGTACGGCGACGGGTGCCCATGACCGGCACCGACCTGGAGCCGGAACAGGGGTGGATCCCGTTCTTCTTCGTCGACCCCGCCGTCCGCCGCCGCGGGCTGGGGCGCCGGCTGCTCACCGACGCACTGGCCTGGCTGCGCGAACTCGGCCGTACCCGCGTCGACTTCGCCGCGTACACCCCGCACTACTTCGTACCGGGCGTGGACGCCCAGGCGTACCCGGAGGCGTACCAACTGCTGCGGAGCCTGGGTTTTCGTACGCGCTGCGAGGCAGTGGCCATGTACCGCGAACTGGCCGGGTACCGGCCGCCCGAGGACGTGCTGCGGCTGGCCGCGTCCCTTGAGGAGCGGGGATTCCGCCTGGGGACGCCGCGCGACGGAGACCTGGTGGAGCTGCTCCGCCTGGCCGAGGAGGAGTTCAGCCCCGACTGGGCGCGGGCGATCCGCGACTGCCTGGCCGCGGGCGCCCCGCTGGAGCGCATCGTGACCGCCCACGCTCCCGGTGGGCGCCCGGCGGGCTGGGCCATGCACGGCGCGTACGAGGCGGTGGCCGAGCGGTTCGGCCCCTTCGGCGTCGCCGCCGGGTGGCGCGGCACCGGCCTCGGCCTCGTACTGCTGCATCTGACCTTGGAGCGCATGCGGGCGCAGGGCGCGCAATCGGCGTGGTTCCTGTGGACCAGCCAGGAGTCGGCGGCGGGGCGCCTGTACCGCAAGGCGGGGTTCACCGTCACCCGGACGTTCCAGGTGATGCGCCGGGAGGAGCAGTGAAACGGCGCCGGTTCGTCCTCGGGCTGGGCGGCACTCTCGCTGCGGCCGGGTGCGCGGCGCCGGGCGGGGGCGGTACGGGCCGCCCCGGCGACCCCATTGTGCTGACCCTGCTGTCCCATTACGGCAGCGAACCGCTCAAGTCGGCCCTCAACACCGTCGTCGCCCAGTGGAACGCCACCCACGACCGGGTCAAGGTGCACACCAGAGCGGTCAGATTCCAGGACCTGCTGACCACCTTCATGGTCCGGCAGGCGGCCGGCCAGGGCGCCGACATCCTCCATCCGTACGCGCTGTGGGCCGGGCAGCTGGTCGCGGCCGGGGTGCTGCGCCCGGCCCCGCCCGATGCCGCGGCGGAGATCAGGAATACCTTCAGCGCGGCCGCGGCCCGGGCGGCGACCGTGGACGGACGCGTCTACGGCTATCCCACCGAGGTCCAGCCGTACGCCCTGTACTGCAATCAGCGCCTGCTGCGCGCCGCGGGCATCGGCGAAGTGCCGCGTACCTGGCGGGAGTTGGAGGAGAGCGCCGGGCGGGCGGCGCGGCGCGACCGGCACGGCAACACCCTGGTCCAGGGACTCGGGCTGTCGGTGGCCGACGACTCCACCGTCGTGGGCACCACCCTCGCGCTGATGGCCTCCGGCGGCAGCTCGTTCCTGGCCGCCGACGGCAGGAGTACGGCCATGGACTCGGCGACCGGGCGGGACGTGCTCGCGCTGGAGCAACGGCTCATCCGCCGCGGCGCGAGCGACCCCGGCATCAACCTCTACCAGGCCTTCCCGTCCGGGCAGGTGGCCATGGCCGTGCAGGGCGCGTGGTGGACCGGCAGCCTCAAGGCGTCCATGGGCGCGCAGTACCGCGACATCCTCGTGGCACCGGTGCCCGGCCGTACACCGCGCGACCGCGGCACCATCGCCACCGGATTCTTCCTCGGCGTCAACGCGGCCAGCCGGCACCCGCGCGAGGCCTGGGAGTTCCTGCGCTGGCTCAACGCCGACAGTGCCGCGGTGACCGCGCCCGGCGAGCCGGGCCGGCGCGTGATCGCGACACGCATGAGCGCGGTGCAGGTGGCGGTCGGCTCCCTGACGGGCCGGGCCGGCGATATGCGGGCCCTGCACGGCACCCGGGCCCAAGCGGGCACCAACCTCGGCACCTTCCTCGACGCCCTGGAGTACGCCCGGCCCGAACCCAACGCGCCACGCTCGCAGAAGGCCAAAACACTGCTGCGCAAGAACATCGAGGCGATGTGGACCGGCCAGCAGAGCGCCGGTGCGACCCTGCGCACCATCACCAGGCAGGTCGACCAGGAACTCTCCCGCCCGCTGTGACCCCGTACGGGTACGGCGGCGCGCTCTTCGTGACGTTGCGACACTCCGCTTCGAGAGCAGGATTCCCATGGCCCCACGCGGTGCACCGCCCCGGCTCCGCCGTCGACAGACCGTCGCCGCCTACCTGTTCATGGCCCCCACACTGCTGTTCTTCGCGGTCTTCCTCATCCTGCCGCTGCTCTTCGCACTGCTGCTGTCCCTTTCCCGGTGGACGGGATTCAACCTCACCGGCATCCGGCCGGTCGGCCTGGACAACTTCACCGATCTCTTCGCGCGCGGCTCGACATTCCTGACGCCCATCCTGACCAATACGCTGCTGTTCGCGCTCGGCACCGTCGCCATAGCGCTGGCCGGCGCCCTGGTCGTCGCCACCTGCATCGACAATCTGCGCTTCCGGGGACTGTGGCGCACCCTGTATTTCCTGCCGATCGTCACCACGGTCGTCGCCGTCGGCAACGTATGGAAGTACATGTACCAGCCCGGCGGACTCGTCAACGGAGTGCTCAACGGCCTCGGCCTGCACTCCGTGGCCTTCCTCCAAAAGCCCGCAACCGCGCTCCCCGCGGTCGTGGTGGTGCAGGCCTGGGCATCGGTGGGAACAGCCATCCTCATCCTGACCGCCGGACTCAAGTCCATCCCCTCCGTCTATTACGAGGCCGCCGAACTCGACGGAGCCGGACCGCTGACCGTCTTCCGGCGGATCACCGTCCCGCTGCTCCGCCCCTCCCTCCTCTTCGTCTGCATCACCCAATTCATCAACGGGCTCCAGTCGTTCGCGCTCATCACCGTGATGACGGGGGAGGGCGGTCCGGGGGACGCCACGAACGTGGCCGCTCTGGAGATGTATCAACAGGCCTTCAAATACGGCGACTGGGGCACCGCCAGCGCTGCCGCCTTCGTCCTCTTCGCCATCATCCTGGTCATCACTCTGATCCAGCTCTGGGTTTTCCGGCGCAAAGGAGAGGACGCATGAGCGCACGAGGAACAGCCCGTGGTGTACGGCACGGCGGGGGCAGCAGCGTGCGACGGCGCCGCTTCCCGTGGTTCTCGTACCTGGTCGTCGTCACCGGTGCCGCAGTCATGATCACCCCCTTCCTCGACATGGTGGCGACCTCGTTCAAAGGCGTGGGCGAATACGGGAAACTGCCCTACCGATTCCTCCCCGAAGCCTTCGACCTGTCCAACTACCGCGCCGCCTACCAGCAGCTGGACCTGCCCCTGCTCTTCCGCAACAGCGTCATCGCCACCGCCGCGATCACCCTCTCCACCCTCCTCACCTCATCCCTGGCGGGCTACGCCCTGGCCAAGCTCCGCTTCCCCGGCCGCGACGTACTCTTCCGGCTCGTCCTGGCGACGATGATGTTCCCGCCCTTCATCTTCTTCATCCCGCACTTCCTGATCCTGGTCCACTGGCCACTGTCCGGAGGCAACGATCTGCTCGGCCGCGGCGGAGCCGGCCTGACCGTGAGCATCACCGCCCTGGTCATGCCCTTCCTGGTCTCCGGCTTCGGCATCTTCCTGATGCGCCAGTTCGTCATCACCGTCCCCGACGAAATCCTGGAAGCGGCCCGGCTGGACGGCGCCGGCGAATTCGCCCTGTGGTGGCGCATCGTCCTGCCGCAGACAAAACCGGCCCTGGTCACACTCGCCCTGCTCACCTTCGTCAGTGCCTGGAACGAATACATCTGGGCCTTGCTCATCTCCACCGCAAACCCCGACCTGGCCACCCTCCCGGTCGGAATCCAAACACTCCAGGGCTTCCTGGACCCCGAACGCATGGTCCCCATCATGATGGCCGGCCTGGTCCTGAGCACCCTGCCCGTACTCCTCCTCTTCCTCCTCCTGCAGAAGTACTACGTCCAGGGCGTCATGCTCAGCGGCCTCAAATGATCAGCGGCTTCGAATGACCAGCGGTCTCGAATGCTCAGCAGTCTCACATGACCGGCGTACGGGCAGGGCGGGAAAACCCGTGGCTGTTCTGCCTGAACTGCACGTACGCTCTCGCCTCCCGGCTGACCGCGCCTGCGGTTGCCCCGTCCAGAGAGCGATTCCGATGACCGGCCGGCAAACGACGCCCCTGTGGCGCCCCACCGGCCCCAAGGAACTGGACCTGGTCCGCAATCTGAATTGGCGCGCCTGGCCGCCCCGGCTGCCCGAGCAGCCGATCTTCTACCCGGTCCTCAACGAGGACTACGCCATCAAGATCGCAAGAGACTGGAACGTCAAGCACGACGGCGCCGGCTTTGTCACCCGCTTCGACGTCGAGTCGGAATTCCTGAGCCGATACCCCGTCCAGCAGGCCGGCGGCCGAACGATCCTTGAGCTGTGGGTACCTGCCGAGGAACTCGACGAGTTCAACGCCCACATCGTCGGCGAGATTCGGGTAGTCCACGAGTTCCACCGCCCCGACGAGACTCGCTGACGGAAAGGCCGGTCCGGAGCGGTGACCCGCTGTGGTGACGGCGCCAGCTCCACCTCTGTCCCTGGATCGCGGACGAGGGCCCCGGGCGGACCAGCCGGGGGACGCTCGTCTGCGGCTCTCCGGTGGGCAAGGCGGAGGCTGGCGCCAAGCTGCCATCGGATCAGGGAAGAGACCACAGCGTGTCGGAATGCGGCTTGGGCCCGTCGGAGCGCGTGGGCCGCAACGACGGGATGTGGAGCACCCGCCTCTACGAGGCCGAAAGCTACGGTGGCGCGCCACTGCCCGCTCCCGGCTCCCGCCGGTGAACCCCGTGGCTACGGGTGCGTTCATCCGGAGCGACGTATCTGAGGCGTGCGCGGCTATTGCAGCGAGATGAGGGCGATGACGGCGGCTGCGCAGATCAGGCCCAACGCCTGCAATGCGGTGAGGCGTTCACGGAGGACGGTCAGGCCCAGGAGAACGGGGATGGCCGGGTAGAGGGCGGTGCGCACGACCGCCAGTGAGAGCAGTTGTTCACGTGTGGCGAGGGTGTAGAGGACGATGGCCAAGGTGCCCAGGGAGCCGGCGCCTGCTGTCATCCAGGCCAGCCGGGCGGGCATGCGCAGCCGGGAGGGACGGAAGCCGATCAGCGGCAGGACGGCGATGACCGAGGCGATACGGCTGGCCACCAGCGGCCACAGTCCCGCGCCGGGATCGGCCTGTGCCAGGGCGATGAACTGGAGCGCGAAGCCCAGGCCCGCGATGAGCCCGTCCCAGGCCCCGGAAGCTGTCGCCGCGCCGCTGCCGCTGCTCGCATCGGCACTGCGGGAGCGGGAGACGAGCCACAGCGCCGGCAACGATGCGGCGATGCCGCACCAGGCCAGTGCGCCGGGCCGGTCTCCCCGGAGCGCGACGCCGACGAGCACGGGCAGGGCCACCGCGGCAACGTCGCTGAGCGGTACGACGACGCTGAAGCGCCCGTGAGACATCCCGCGGTAGAGCGCGGCCACCCCGATGCCGGTGCCGAGCCCGGACAGCGCGCCCCACCCCAGGGCGGGCAGCGCAAGATCCGGAGCCTCGTACCAGGGCGCCAGGGCCAGGACGGTGCCGCCCACCTGCCCGATCAGCGCCACTGCCGTACTGGAGACGCGCCGCGAGAGCAGGCCGTTGAAGAAGTGCGCCATCCCGAAACACAGCGCCGAGATGAGCGCGAGCGCATTGGCCGACACTCTCAACTCCCTTTGCGTTTACCCCCTGCCGCTGCTCGCGGCGCCGTCTCGGTGCGGCTTCGCCGTACCGCCCTCGCACCGCCCGGCAACTTTGCGCTCCCATGGGCTTCCCGTGCCGCCGTCGGCCGCTTCGGCCGCGCGCAGGAGGCGGTCGGCTTGGCCCACTGGGCACACCGCCTCATCGGCCAGGCAGGCCATCCGGTCGCACAGTCGGCACAGCCGCTCCGCGTCGCCGGGTTCCTGGCACAGGCCGGTCAGCAACGTGCCCAGCAGCAGGGTAAGTTGCTCCTGTTCGGTGTGGCTCAGACCGTCCAGTGCCTTGGCCAGTACGTCTCCGCGCGAGAGGAGTAGGCCCCGCACGGCATGCTCGCCGCGCTCCGTGAGATGCAGGCCGACCCAGTTCGCCCACGACGACTCGCGGCGCATCAGCCCCTGCCGCTCCAGCCCTTCGGCCATCCGGGTTGCTGCGGACTGGCTCAGTCCCGTCCTGCGGCCCAGCTCCGTCACGCTCAAACCGGGAGAGTGGGCGAGGACGACCAGCGCCGCAGCTCCGCTGCGACTGGTACGCGCGGCTTCCGTGGCTCCGGAGACCAACAGGTCGCTCAGCGCCAGGGAGGCCGCGCCCAGCAGATTCCCTGTCCTTCGTGAGGTACCCATGCATCCTGCACACCTCTTGTGGGACCTATGGGGCAATGCGTGGAGACGGGGCAGTAGTCGGCAGCCGTTCCTCGCGAGTCTGCACCTGGTCGCCTCCAGCGTGGGCCGTGCGACGTCCGGCCCGCCGGCCTGAGCAGCCGCCACGGGCATGGGCTCCGGGAGTCGGCCTGTGCGGCTAGGTCTGCCAAAGACGGCCGGCCTTGTCCATGGCGGTGACCACGCCCGTGTGCCCGCGCCCTACGGAGAAGGCGCCCACTCCCTGGCAATCGTCGGGGAGTTCAACGACGCCGTGCCAAGCCCGGACGCAGATGAGAGAGCCCTTGCGCCATCGGGAGAAACACTCGGTTCGAGGCCTCCGTAGGCGAAGAGCCCCGGCCATGATCTGTTCCGGCTCATCGTTGCGCTGTCGTAGGGCTCGATGATGCTGCCGTTGAAGATGAGGCGGTCGACAAATGGCCGCTGGCCGTCGGTGCGCGGTTCGGCAGTTCAGCCGTTGAGGAGTCGCCATGTGGTGAGCGCGAGCCTGGCTCGTAGCAGCCCGGTGGGTGTGGTGAGGTCGATGTCCAGGGTTTTGCCGATCTGTTCGAGGCGGCGGGCGACGCTGCTGTGGTGCAGGTGGAGGAGGTCGGCGGCCCGGCGCAGCGAGCCGGTGGTGCAGTAGGCGTCGAGCGTTTCCAGGTCATCCGGGGTGCCGGCGAGTTGGGCGATCGCGGCCACGTCGGGGTTGTCGCGTACGGCGCCCTGGGGGATGTGGGCGAGCAGGGTCAGGGCTCCCAAGTCGGCGTGATGGACAACTGGTTGGCGTGGGGTAGTGAAGCGGAGCGCGGTGCGGGCCTGTTGCCAGGATCGGTCGGGGCTCTGGGCGGCGCCGATGCCTGCGCGTACGTCCGGCGGGATGCGGGACGGGTCGACGGTGGTGGCCAGGATGACGCCGACGTCGGCGAGCGGTGCCGCTTTGGCGGGGCGGTCCGGGCAGATGAGGGCGCTGATCCGGTCGAGCGGGAGCCGTGAGCGTACGGCGATGACGCGCAGTGGCAGGTCGGCGGCGAAACCCAGGAGCCGCAGGGCCCGGACCCGGGATGCCTCGTCGGTGTCGGAGCTGATGGCGAGCTCGACCAAGGCGGGGTCTGCCATCGTGGTGCGGGCCGGACCGTACCGCTCGAGGACTGCCGCGGCAGCGATGGCGAGCCGGTCGAGGAGCAGTTCGTCGAGCGGACCGGGGGCGTCCTGGCGTTCCAGCCACACGGTGCCGATTTCCTCTTCGTCGAGTGTGATCGGCGTTGTGGTGGAGGCGGGTGGCGGCGGGGCGGATGTCTCCCTGCCGTCGGGTGAGACGCGGATCGCGCGTCCCGTGCCGTGCAGCCGGATCCCGGTCACGCACTCGGCCAGGCCCGCCGAGGCCCGGGCGAGCGCGGGGAGATCCACCCGCCGGCGCATCAGTGTGTCGTAGAACATGACGACGCGTATCGCGCCTTCGACCTGCGCATCCAGTTGTGACAGCCGTGCGGCCAGTGCCTCCATGGCAGGAGGATAAGCGCCAAGTGGTGTGCGGTCGGGGCGAGATGCGCGACGGATGGCGGATGAACCCGGCGGCCGACGGCGGCAAGGATGGTCGGCATGGACCCTGAACTGGAAGCATTCATCCCCTTGTTCCCCCGGGCCGATCTGACGGACCCGGTCGTCGAGCGCAAGAACTTCGCCGCTCTGGCCGCCTCCGTGCCGGCACCGGACATCGAAGGAATGGAGGTCGAGGACCGGACGGTGCCCGGCGATCCGGACGTGGCGGTACGGATCTACCGCCCGCACCGAGCAGAGGGCGCCATCGTCTGGCTGCACGGCGGCGGTTGGGTCATGGGCGACCTGGACACCGAGCACCCGTGGGCCGCCCGGGTCGCGGACGCCTCCGGCGCGGTGGTGATCTCCGTGGGCTACCGCCTGGCCCCTGAGAACCGCTTCCCGGCCGCCATGGACGATGCCTACACCGTGCTGGCCTGGACGGCCGAGCACGCGGCTGAACTCGGCATCGACCCGGAGCGCATCGCGGTGGGCGGTCACAGCGCCGGCGGAGGGATCGCGGCCGGGGTGGCGCTGCGGGCACGTGACCAGCAGGGGCCGCCCATCCGCTTCCAGCTGCTCAATCAGCCCGGGCTCGACGACCGGCAACAGACGTGGTCGCAACGGAACTTCACCGATACGCCCTGGATGAATCGCGACAAGGTCACCGCGGCGTGGCGCCACTACCTGGGCTCCACGGCCGCCACACCGTACGCCGCACCGGCGCGGGCCACCGACCTGTCCGGTCTTCCGCCCGCCTACATCGCCACCGCGGAGCTGTGCCCGAACCGCGACGAGGACATCGACTACGCGGTGCGCCTGATGCAGGCGGGTGTGTCGGTCGAACTGCACCAGTGGCCCGGCACGTTCCACGGGTCGCAGGCGATCCTGTCGGCCGAGGTGTCGCAGCGGCAGATCGCCGAACTCGCGGCCGTACTGCGCCGAGCCCTGGCTCAGTGAGCTGACTTCTGGCGGTCAACTGCACACCCCCTCGCACCAGTTGAAGCGACACCCTAAGAAGGAAGACCCGGCATGACGGTGACCCCGATCGACCTCTTCGCGTCCTTCGTTCACCTCGACCCGAGTGGCCAGGTACGCGCCGAACAGCCACGGTTCGATACCGAGCGGGACGGCTGGCAGCTGATGACCTTCCACGTGGAGACGGGCGCCGACGTCCATGCCGACCACTGGGAAGTCCACCCAGGCGCGGACGAACTCGTCTCGTGCCTCACCGGCGGAATGCGCCTCATCTTCCGTCCGGAACAGCCGGGAGGCGGGGGAGAGGAGGTCGAACTGGCCCCCGGAACCGCCACTGTCGTGCCGCGCGGGCGATGGCACCGCATCGAACTCGACGCTCCCAGCGACATCATGTCCGTCACCCTGCCCCGCGGCAGCCGCCTGGAGAAGCGGACCGAAGCCTAGGGAATTCGTGACGATATTTGGAAGCGCCAAGGGGAGCATGGGGGCCTTGGCTGCCTGAGCGCCTTGAGGTCGAGTACGGGGAAGGTCCGTGCGGGGATGCCTGCCGCAGCGGCAGACTCCTCGGTCTCCTGCGGTGTCCCGGGCGTCTGACCCGGCCCTGGATGCGTACCCGGCTCAGACGCGTGCGCATCCCCGGCACCGTCGCACCCCCACCCTTCCCCCCCCACCCTCCCCGCCGAACTCCCGATCCCACCGCCCGGCACTCCCAGCCAGCGAAGGAAGGCACCCATGTCCGCCCCGAAGATCCTCATCGTCGCCGGTGACGCCACCGAGGACCTGGAGCTGTTCTAGGGACTCCAGCGTCTGACCGAAGAGGGCTACCAGGTCACCATCGCCGCCCCGAAGGTGAAGAAGCTCAAGCTCGTCTCGCACGACTTCGACGGCACCTACGAGGGCACGTACACCGAGTTCCCCGGCAAGTCCTGGCCCGCCGACCTCGCCTTCGCCGACGTCGACCCCGACGACTACGCGGGGCTGTTCGTGCCCGGCGGCCGTGCGCCCGAATACCTGCGCCACGACCCCGACTTCCAGCGCATCGTCAAGCACTCTTCGCCCACGGCAAGCCCGTGGCCCACACCTGCCACGCCGCGATCGCCCTGGCCCCGCTCGGCGTCCTCAAGGGGCGTACGACGACCACCTTCCCCGGTGTCGCCACAGAGGTCGAACTGGGCGGCGGCACCTTCGTCGACGACGCGCCCGTCGTCGACGGCGCCCTCGTGGGTGTACGCGACTGGTCGGAGAACCCCCAGCTGTTCCGCGAGTTCCCCAAGCTCCTGCGACAGAGCGCGCCGCTGCCCTCGGCCGGTGCCTGATGCGCTGCTTCGACTGCGCCGCACTCGGCCATGACACGGCCGCGACGGCGATCTGCCAGGAGTGCGGCGCGGTGCTGTGCCACCAGCACACCATCACCCTCCAGCGCGAGGTGCGCCGCGCGGCGGGCCTGGGACGTACCACGTCACCGGCCCCGGCCCGCCACATGACCTGCACTATCTGCCACCGCGCCCACCGAGCCGCATAAGCCGACACCTCTCAGCGGAGGACAGCGTGAGCCGGTCGGCTGCGGATCGTGACTTCAATGCCCGAACCCGGCCGTGTACGGGTGGTGAGTCATGCTGATGGACATGGAATCCAGCTATGACTTCCTTTTCAACGACGAGACGCAGACCTTGCCGGAGCCCTGGACTTCGATCTCCGCTGCGAAGAACAGGGCGGCGCTGGAAGCGCAGTTGCATGTCGAGGTGGGGGAGGGGCATCCGCTGTTCGGAACGCGCGTCACTGCTCTGGCTCGCTGTGAAGGATGCGACGAAGTGCTGTTCGGCGTGGAAGGAGATACGGCTCGTTTCGCCCAGGTCCATCTGACCTGGAGACAGGAGCCGGACACGCCTCCGTGGCCGAGGACGAAGTTCCTGCCGCTGCCGATATCCGAAAGCCTCGCCGACCACGATCACTGATCTGTTGCGCTCGGTGAACGTCGGGGCGAGGTGGGGGTGGCCGCATTGGGGATGGCGTCGGGTGCAACGTCGCCTGCAGGCAAGGAAGTTGGGTGACATTTCCCGGACCGTAGGCGCGGGGTTTCCCTGCGCTGCGGTGATGGGCTCGGGCACCATGACGTTGTGAGGCCGGGGGACGGGGTGAGGTCATGGTGGAAGCGACACGATCGGGCAATGGGGACCCCGAACCTGGGCCACCGGGTCGTCGTACTTCCGAGCCGGGCGCGAGCGGCCGAAGGCGCTGGGCTGCGTATCGCTGGCAGACGGTTATCGCGGCAGGGGTCGCAGCCGTGGCGACCGTCGTGGCGACCGTCGTGGCCGCCTGGATCAGGTACGCCGGAACCGTCGGAGGCACTGAACAAGCCAAGACTGGGACTGGGCAAGGGGCGGCCACGCTCGAGCCGGAGCCGAGTCCGGCGAAGGTTGCCGCTTCGGCGTCCGTGAGCATGTCCTCATTGACCGAAGCGCCTGCCACGCCGCCGGCGAAGACCTACGTGTTCATCGGCACCGCGAGCAACCTGGCCGAGGACGCCCGTATCCACGTCATCATCGAAGCCCCGGGCCAGGCGTCGGCCGGACGCTCGGACGCGACACCGTCCGGGCGGACCTGGCGGGTCTCCCCGGAGGCGGAACTGCTCGCCGACGGCCATTGGAAGATCACATGGGTGCTGCCGCGCCCGGCGTCGCACAGGGAGTTCGTCGCCGTGGTCATCCGTGGCTGGAGCGGCACCCCCACCAGTGCCTGCGAACAGCTGCCCATCGGCCGCCGTTACTGCCCTCCCGGATTCCATGTGAGCGTGGCGCAAGTGCGTGAGGCGCTGCGCCGAGGCGGCATTCACACGATGGGAGTGGAAGCGTGGGCGACGGCACCGGGGGTTCCTGCCCCGACGCCTACGTCCCTGCCTTGGCCGTGAGCAGGCCCGTCGGCTCGAGTCGTGGACTCCTCATCCAGCCCGCCGACGCGGGCGACACCCGTATCCACCACTTTCGCCCGTACACCCTGATCTCGATGGCGACCCCGACCACGGCGGTCGCGACTCCACAGCCGGGCCCGCAACCGTCCGGCACACCGCCTCGGACGGCCTTCATCGCCGCCGTGAGCCCCGTACGGCCCGGCGTCACCATCGCGACATGGGGCCTGGTCGTCCGCAAGTTCCGCCCCGACTGGCTTCTCTGGCCGGTCAACCGCTTGCGGGCGGCCTTCCTGTGGCGCCTGGTCAGGCGCAATCAGCACGCCGATTTCGACATCCTGCGCTGGATGCGCCCGGTGACCAAGGGCCTCTGGTCAGCCACGGACGGCCCTACCGTACGGGCCTACCGGCGCTTCTACCGGCGCAACCTTCCGCTCGTCGACGTCGGAGTGGCGCACGAAGTCCCCGTCACCGTGTCCGCGGCTGCGCACAGTGAGTCTCTTCTTCGCGTCGACCGTCGACCGTCGCCTGGACGGCGGACACCACCCGTGCCGTAGAGGTCGGGTAGCGCACCTGCTCCGGTGGGGCCTGCGCGGCGGACATCGCAGCCGGGTCCGCGTCGTGGAGAAATCGGGAGACGGTTCGTCGAACCGGAATGGTCGTCCCGGGCGGCGCGGCTCAGGCGCCGTCGGTCACGGACGGGTCCTCCAGGAGGGCGTTCACGCTCAGCGCTGCGCCCCGCTCGTACGCGGCGTCGAACCGGGCGTCGTCCAGGACGCTTCGGGCCCGCGCCTCGATCCGGGCGACGTCGTCCCGCTCGCCCGGTGGCAGCGGTGCACCGACCGAGCGCCGGGCCGCCGCCGCGGCGCCCAGCAGCCGCGCGGCGTGCTCGGCCTGGCCGGCCAGCGCCCGCGCGCCCGCCAGTCCTTCCAGCCCCAGCGCCAGCGGCAGCGCCCCGGTGCCACGCGCCGCGGACAGGCCCTCCAGCTGCAGCTTCAGGGCCGTCGCCGTCTCGCCCCGCAGCTCGGCGATGAAGCCGAGTTCCGCCAGGATCAGCGAGGGCACCTTCGGCTCGTACCCCATCTGCCGGTGCACTTCCAGCACGTTGTGCAGGTGGGCCTCGGCGGTGGTCAGGTCGCCCTCCCGACGGGCGCCCATGCCGAGCCCGGTCTCGGCGTACTGCTCCCCGAACCGGTCCGACTGCGCGGCCGCCAGCCGCCTGGCCCGCTCGTGGAACTCCCGGGCCCGCGGATAGTCCCGGCGGAGCAGGGCGACCCGGCCCAGGCCCGAGAGCTGGAAGGACACCTCCGGCCACAGCTCCAGGTCCTCGGCCATGCGCAGCCCCTCGCGGCGCAGCCGCCCGGCCTGTTCGTAGTCGCCCGTCACCTCGGCCAGCACCTGCAGCGGCACCATCGCCCGCAGCTGCCCCCACTGGTCGCCCAGCTCCCGGAACAGCTCCAGGCTGCGCTCGCCGTGGCGCCGCAGCGCAGCGAAGTCCCCGCGCAGCTGCGCGTGGAACGACTGGCCGGCGAGTGCCGCGGCCGTGCCCCACCGGTCGCCGAGCGACCGGAACGTGGTGAGCGCGGACTCGATCAGCCGTCGGCTCGGCGCCGGGTCACCGATGCCGTACAGGTTGGATGCCACGAACCACTGTGCCCGGGCCCTGCCCAGCGGGTCGTCGATCTCCTCGTAGGGCCGCAGTACGCCGCGGTATTCGCTGACGGGGTCGGCGCTGCCGCCGAGCAGCAGCCGGAAGCCGCCGAGCCAGCCCGACGCCTTCGCCACCTGGGCGGTGCGCCTATGCCGGCGGGCTCAACACGATCGGCATCGCCTGCGCCGCCATCACCGTGATCAGCGCGACCCTCGCACTCACCATGCTGCGCAACCGCCGCCGGGCCGCCCCGTCCGGCGACATCCCGCCGCAGCGGGAAGGAAAGACCGAGACGGCCGGGGACTCCGTCCCGACCTCCT
Source organism: Streptomyces sp. UF-297 (assembly GCF_058245575.1). Taxonomy (NCBI): domain Bacteria; kingdom Bacillati; phylum Actinomycetota; class Actinomycetes; order Kitasatosporales; family Streptomycetaceae; genus Streptomyces; species Streptomyces sp. UF-297. Next base: position 99,350 of record NZ_JBSIBZ010000005.1, read on the forward strand.
GACGGCCGCCCGCGACAGCGCTCACCTTCTCGCCCGACAGCCAGACTCTGGCCGTAGCCAGGCGAGCAGGGCACGTTCCAACTGTGGGACGTGCCCTCCAACCGCCTCCTGGGCGCGCCACTGCCCACCCCAGGCGGCAAGACGCTCGCGCTGGCCTTCGCTCAGGACGGCCGCACGCTCTGCGCCGCGGGCGCGCACTTCCCGGTCCGCGCGGCCGACGGCCTCGTCCGCGCCGCCGTGGCCGCCACACCCGACTCGGCCGCCCGCCACGGCACTTGACGTAACTGCCGTTGTCAGCGGATCCTCCGTTCATTTGGCAGCCATTTTTTGATCACTCGGCGATACATCGTGAACGGGAGACTTTCCATATGTCTGCATCTGACAAGCGCCCTGCGTCGGCGATCTCCCGGCGGGATGCCGGACGGCTGTTAGGAGCCGCTGCGGCCGCTTCGCTGTTCGCCGGTGCGCGGCCGGCTGTCGCCGCCGAATCGGGCAAGGCCGACCTGGTGTTCCGCAACGGCGATGTGATCACGATGGATCCGAAGCGGCCGAGAGCGTCGGCCGTGGCGGTCCGGGCGGGCAGGATCGTGTACGTGGGTGAGGACGCCGGCGCCCGGGCGTTCACCGGATCCGGCACCGAGGTGGTGGACCTGCGTGGCCGGAGCCTGATCCCCGGCATCAACGACACGCACCTCCACGCCGCGGTGTACCGGCTGAACCTCCCGCCGTACGCGCTGGATCTCGGTCCGGCCGCGGTGAAGTCCATCGCCGACATCGCAGCCGCGGTGGCCGCCGAGGCCGGACGCACCCCGGCGGGGGAGTGGATCCGGGGCGCCGGGTGGAACCCGAGCCGGCTGGCCGAGCAACGGGGGCCCACCCGGGACGACCTGGACCGGGTGTCGCCGGACCACCCGGTGTTCCTCCAGGACAGCGGCTACCACGTCAGCGCGGTCAACTCCCGCGCCCTCCAGCTCGCCAAAATCACCGACGTCGGGCCGAACGACCCCAAGCAGCCCGGGGTCGAGTACGACCAGAACGGGCGCCCCACCGGCGTGCTGCGGTACGGAGCGCAGGCGCTCGTTCAGCTGCTGCTCCCGTCCTGGCCCCGGAAGCAGCGCGAGGAGGCGATCCAGGACGCGGTCTCCCGTCTGCACGCACAGGGCATCACCAGCTTCACCGACCCGGGCCTGGGCCCCGGCGGCGAGGGACTCGGCGGTGGAACGCAAGGGACACAGACCCTTGAGGCCTATGCGGAGCTGGCGCGGACCGGAGCCCTGCACGCGCGGGTGAGCACGCTGTTCCTGCCCTGCTCCCAGTCCGGCGGATCCGCCGCCGCGGTCGATGCGGCGTTGCGCGCATTCACGCCGCCGGCCGGAGTCGACCCCCGGCGCTTCGCGGTGCGCGGGGTCAAGCTGTTCTCCGACAGCGGCGGTGATCTGCTGGTCGCCGGCAACACGAACGAGGAGCGGGCCGCCGAACTCGCCGAGATGATCCGCATCGCACACGCCGCCGGCTACCAGGTGGGAGTGCACTGCTACCGGTGGGTGTCCACCGTCGTGGACGCGTTCGTCGCCGCGTCGCGCCGCCACCCGCGGGCAGATGCCCGGCACATCGCGATGCACGCCCCGTTCGTCCCCACGAACTACCTGCCCACGATGGCCCAGCACCGGATCGGCTTCGCGCCCCAGGCGCAGAGCTGGGCGAACGCGGTCCACCGTGCGGCACAGGGACCGGAGGGCGACGCGTTCGTGCCCTGGCGCACGGCGCTGGACGCCGGCGTGCCCTTCCTCGGCAGCTCGGACGCCCCGGTCAACGAGCCGAACTGGCGCGCGGGCGTACAGGCCCTGATGACCCGGCGCGGCGCCTGCGGCGAGGTGCACGGCACGGACCAGCGCCTGACCCTGGAGCAGGCACTGGCCGCCTACACCACCGCCGGCGCCTGGCAGGACTTCGCCGAGACCTGGAAGGGCTCGGTGAACGTCGGAAAAGCGGCCGACCTGTGCGTACTCGGCGGCAACCTGCGCACCACGCCCGCGGACGAGATCACCGCACTGCCGGTGGCGATGACCGTTTTCGACGGCCGGGTGGTCCACGGGGCCTGACCGCGCGACGCGGGCCTGCCGCCGGTGCCGCCACGGCAACGGCGGTGGGCCCGCTGGTCACGGTGCTGCGGCCAGATGCGCTCGCCGGGCTCGCGCGGCACCCACCCGCGGGCGCCGGCGACGTGCCGACGGGCGCGGCACACGACAGAGCCCACGCTCACCCGGAATTCCGCGCCCTGGTGATCGCGCGAGGCGCCGCGGTCCAGGACGCTATCTGTCCGCAATCGTGGCTAACGTGGCCGGTGAGCACGCCCCTTCCGTTCGCGGATGGTCATTCCCGTTCGCGGGCGGCGGGGCCGCGCTGGTCGGGGCCGCCGCTGGGGTGGCCCACGGTTCGAGGACGGATACGCGCATGAGCACGACGACGTTGGTCACGGGGGCGAACAAGGGGCTCGGGTACGAGACGGCCCGGCAACTGGTGGCCGCCGGACATACGGTGTGGGTGGGGGCCCGGAGCCGGGAGAAGGCCGAGCGGGCCGCCGCGGAACTGGGGGCGAGGCCGCTGGTCATCGACATCACCGACGACGCCTCCGTGGCCGCTGCCGCGAAGGAGGTGGAGGCGGTGAGCGGCCGGCTGGACGTGCTGGTGAACAACGCCGGGATCGCCGGCCCCTCGGACGACGAGCTGACCGGCCCGGACATGGCGCAGGTACTGGACACGAACGTGACCGGCATCGTGCGGACGATGCACGCCTTCGTGCCGCTGCTCAAGCGCGGGCGGGGTGTTGTGGTGAACGTGGGCAGCGGCCTGGGGTCCTTCGCCCGGGTCACCGATCCGGAGCGGATGGAGTTTCACGTGCCGTCCCCGGCCTACACCGCGGCCAAGGCAGCGGTGTCGATGCTGACGGTGCAGTACGCCAAGGTCTACCCCGACCTGCGGATCAACGTGGTCGAACCGGGCTTCACCGCCACCGACCTGAACGGGTTCGCCGGCACCCAGACCGTCGCCGAAGGCGCCGAGCCGATCGTCCGCGCCGCCCTCATCGAGCCCGACGGTCCGACCGGCACCTTCTTCGACCGCGACGGCACCGTGCCCTGGTAGACCTCACACGGCCTGCGCCCGCGCCCCCGGATGCGCTCTCACGTTTCGTCCGGCCGGATCGCCACGTCATCCAGCAGCCGCCGTACGTCACCGGTTTCGGGCGAGTCCAACCGCTCGAAGATCGTGAGCGCGTCCTGAAGGCAGGCGCGGGCGCGGCCCGAGTGCCCCATGTGATGGAGCGCGTGGCCGAGTACGGTGAGCGCGTTGCCGCGGCGCCACTCGCCGCCGGTGGTCCCGCGCAGCGCGGCGAGGGCCTGTTCGCCGAGTGTCGCGGCCCGGTCCGGCCGGCGTTCGGCGAGGTGGATGTCCGCCATCCGGCAGTACGCCCCTGCCTCCCACAGGCGTTGCCGGCGCTCGTGGAAGATGCCTGCCGCCCGGCCCAGCTGCGTCAGCGCGTCGTAGGGGCGGCCGGAGCGGGCGAGGGCCAGGCCGAGTTGGTACATCCCGTTGGCCGTCCGCAGCCCTCCGCCGGCTTCCTGGTAGATGGCCAGCGCGCGCTCGGCCATGTCCCTGGCCTCCGCGACGCGTCCGGTCTCCATGAAGGCGCGCGACAGGCTGCCCATGGCATCGGCTTCCCCGCTGCGGTTGCCGTAGTGCCGGTAGGCCTCCCGCGCCTGGTGCATGTACGTCTCGGCCTCCTCGTACCGGCGTTGCATACCGGCGAGCAGGCCGCTGGCGTCGAGCGCCTGGGCGTACAGGACCGGGTCCGCGTGGCGCAGTCGCCGGGCCAGAGTGAGGGCGGCCCGGATGAGCGGGGCCGCTTCGGCGAACCGTCCCGCCATGAGGTGAGCACGGGCCACGATCAGGCGCAGTCGCCCCTCGGCACGGGTCTCTCCCGACTCCTGGGAGGCGGCCGGCAGATGGGCGGTGACCTGCTCGAACTGCCGCGCGTCCGCGCCCGATTCGGCCAGTTCCCTGGAGACCAGCAGCAGGTCGGCCGCGCGGCGCAGGGCGGTGCCGTCCGCCGGTGCGTCGGCCGCCGCGCGGGCGCAGGCCAGCAGGTTGGCGGCCTCGGTGAACAGCCAGTCCAGCGCGGCACTCTGGTCGGTGAAGGCCAGTCCGGGTTCCCGGGTGGCGGCGAGGTGCTCGGTCACGGTGTCGCCGGGCTGCTCGCTCGCGTACGCCCGGGCCGCCGTCGCCAGATAGAAGTCCAGCAGGCGCGACATCGCCGCGTCCCGCTCGGCCGGTTCCTCGTCGCGTTCGGCGCGGGCGCGCGCGTAGAGGTGCAGCAGGTCGTGGTAGCGGTAGCGGCCCGGTACGGGTGACTCCAGCAGCGAGGTGTCCACCACGGTCCCCAGGAGCTTCCCGGCCGTCGCGCGGTCCAGGCCGAGTACGGCCGCGGCGGCCGGCAGCGAGATGTCCGGTCCGTCGGCCAGGCCCAACAGACGGAATGCGCGGGCCTGTTGGGCGTCGAGCTGACCGTAGCCCAGCTCGAACGTGGCCGAGACCGCCAGGTCGCCCACCGTCAGCTCGTCCAGCCTGCGCCGTTCGTCAGCGAGCCTGCGGGCCAGATCGATGACGCTCCAGGCGCGGCGGGCGGCCAGCCGGGAGGCGGCGATACGCAGCGCCAGCGGCAGAAAACCGCATGCCGTCACCACCTCCAGCGCGGCATCGCGTGCGGCATCGACCCGCTCCTCGCCCACGACGCGGGTGAAGAAGTCCAGCGCCTCCTGAGGGCTGAGCGCGTCCAGATTCACCACCTGGGCGCCCGCCAGATCGCTCAGGCGGGCGCGGCTGGTGATCACGGCCGTAGAGCCGTCCGACGCCGGTATCAGGGGACCGACCTGTGCGGTGTCACGGGCGTTGTCCAACAGGACGAGCACCCGGCGGCCGCCGAGAGTGGAACGGTAGAGCGCACTCCGCTCCGCCATCCCCTCCGGAACGTCTGGATCCGGTATGCCCAGCGCACGCAGAAAAGTGCCGAGGACGGCCTCGGGGTCGGCGGGGGAGGGCCCGGCGCCCTGCAGGTCCACGAACAGCTGCCCGTCGGGGAAGTGCTGCCGTACGGCATGCGCGACATGCACGGCCAGGGTGGTCTTGCCCACCCCGCCGACTCCCACGACCGCCGCGACCGTGGCGGCTCGCCCCGGCGCCGGCGCGAGCCCCTCGCCCAGCTGCTCGGCCAGCGCTGCACGGCCGGTGAAGTCGGCTACCGAGGCAGGCAGTTGGGCCGGTTTGATGAACGCCGGATCGCTGTCCGGGTGTCCGGTCCACCCGTCGTCGGGCACGGCCGGCGCGGTATCGGCGCGCAGGATGCGCCGGTGCAGCTCGCAGAGTTCGGGGCGGGGGGTGAGGCCCAGCTCGTCGGCCAGCAGCCGGCGCGCATCGGCGTAGACGGCCAGCGCCTCGGTCCGCCGCCCGCACCGGAACAGCGCCAGCATCAGCAGTTCCCGCAGCCGTTCCAGCAAGGGGTGCGCCGCGGTCAGCGCGGTCAGCTCCGTGACCACCTCAGGGGCACGGCCGAGTTCGAGATCGAGCTGGATACGGGCCTCCAGCAGGGCCAGGCGCCGCTCCTCCAGCCGTACGCGCTGGGCCTGGCAGTACGGCCCCGGCGCCGAGTGCAATGGCTCGCCGCGCCACAGCCGTACCGCCCGGCACAGCAGTGCGCGGGAGCGGGCCAGATCTCCGCTCTCGCGGGCCCGCTCGGCCTCGGCGGCCAGCCACTCGGCACGGTCGAGGTCGAGCTCGTCCGCGCCGAGGCGCAGCGCATAGCCGCCGGACTCGCTCACCAGCAGGTCCGCGTCCGGCCCGAAGGCCTTGCGCAGCCGGGAGGCGTACGTCCGCAGGGTGGCCAGCGCGCTCCTCGGCGGGCTCTCGCCCCACAGGGCGTCGACCAGCTCCGGCGCGGTCGTGGTCCGGCCGCCGCGCAGCAGCAGGACGGCCAGCAGGGCGCGCTGCTGCGGCTGACCGATGTCCACGGGTTCCACGCCCCGCCAGGCCCGCACCGACCCCAGAACCGAGAACCACAGCCGTGCCCCACGCCCCGCAACGCCATCGATACCGAAATCGCCACCGTCACCTTCGGCCATGGCGCTCCCTCCTGCTCGTGCACGGCGGTGGCCGCACCGCACCACCGGTCTGCCGCCCCAGGTCTACCTCGTTCACACAGCGGTTGAGGGACGTGAGGTGCAGGATGGGCGGGGTCACGCGCGGCAGGGTAGGTATCCGGCCAGTGCGACGGGCTCCGGCGCACCATGTGTTGACGTAGTCGGCCGGAGGGGCGTGGCGGGGCTGGGCGGTGCCCGCGCGGGCCGGGATTCTTCACGCGGTCCGGGAGTCGTGCGGCGTCGGTGACGATACGGGCGGCACGGCGGCCGTTTGCCGGTACGGATGAGGAATTCCATGGGGTCTGACCGCCGCGAGATGCCGCCTCAGTCGGCGGGGGCGTTACGCGGCGCGGAGCTCGTGTGGCCGGAGCTCCCTCTGCCTCCACCGCGCATCGCTCGACCTCGCCGACGCCGCCTGCCCGCGAGGCGGGAGAACGGCGCCTGCTCCTCGCGTCGGCGGAGGGGCGGCAGCGCTCGGGCAGGAATGGCGGCGAAAGGGCCCGAGCAGGCCGCGGATTCGCCCCCGCGATCGCGTTGCGGATCGGACGGATGGCACAGATCCCCTGCCCGACGGGATCCTCCGCCGCCCGCGTCACCCTCGTACCCGGCGCATGGGCGGGCATTGTGCTGCTGATGCCCGGCGTCCCCCTGCGGGTCCCTGAGGATGCCAGCGGGAACGCCGGCCGGTCAGCCGCGTGGCCTGCGCGGGAGCAGGAACATCAGGCCCCACATCAGCGCCAGGGCTGCGGTGACGTACCAGATGGTGCCGGCGAAGGCGCTGGTCACGTCGGTGCCGTGGGCGCCCGCGGGGGCGTGGGCGAAGAACACCACGGAGGCCAGCGCAATGCCCAGGGCGGTGCCGAGCTGCATCGCGGTGTTGAACAGCCCGGACGCGGACCCCGCGTCCTCGTGCCCGACCTGGCTGAGCGTCAGCCCGGCGAGCCCGGAGCCGATCATGCCGAACCCGGCCCCGAGGAGGATCATCGGGGCAATGGCGGCCGCGTACGGCACACCTGTGCCCTGCGCCGTGATCAGCAGGTGATAGCCGACCAGGGTGACCGCCACCAGTACGGCACCGCCCTGCGGTACGCGCCGGGCCTGACGCACCGTCACCTTCGAGGCCAGCATGGCACCGGCCATACCGCCGATCGAGACGGCGATCGACCCCGGAGCGAACTGGGCGGGAGAAAAGCCCAGCCCCTCCTGCATGAACAGCGTCCAGGTCAGAAGGAACACGCCGGATACCAGGCCGAAGACCAGCTGAGCGGCCAGCCCGCCGGTGAACGCCTGGCCCCTGAACAGGGAAAGCGCCACCAGCGCCGAGCCGTCCTTGGCGGTCTTCGCCTTCTGCTGGGCCACGAAGAGGGCCAGCACGGCGGCCCCTGCGGCCAGCATGGCGAAGCTCCAGGCCGGCCAGTGCCGTTCGCCGCCGACGGTGAGCGGATAGGCGATGAGCAGCAGTCCCGCGCTGGAGAGGACCATGCCCAGCGGGTCCAGGCGCCGGGCATGCCGGTCACGGGACTCCGGAATGCACCGCAGACCGAGCAGCACGGTGGCCAGGCCGACCGGCAGGTTGATCAGGAAGATCGGCCGCCAGTCGAGACCGAAGAGGTCGGCACTGGTCAGGGCCGCGCCCAGGACGGGGCCGAGGACACCGCCGAGCGACATGATCATTCCGTACAGGCCGAACGCCTTGGCGCGCGATTCCCCGTCGAAGGTGACGTGGATCGTGGCCAGGACCTGCGGCACCATCGCCGCCGCGGCGGCGCCTTGAACAGCCCGTGCGGCGATCAGCGGTTCCGGGCCGGTGGCAATGCCGCACAGCAGCGACGCGAGCGTGAACACCCCCGTGCCGACGAGGAAGATCCGCTTACGGCCGCAGAGGTCGCCCAGGCGACCGCCGGTGATCAGCGCGAGGGCGAAGGTGAGGGTGTACGCGGCCGGGATCCACTGCACCGCGGAGCTGGAGGCCCCGGTGTCGGCCTGGATCGACGGCAGCGCGGTGTAGACGATCGAGCCGTCCAGCGCGTTCATCAGCTCCGCGATCAGCACCACGACCAGGGTGATGGTGCGGGCCCGGCCGGGCCCTGCGCCGGAGCGCGGGAGGCCGGAGGTATGGGTGTCGGTAGACACGGAGACAACGGTTCCTGTTCGTATGGAGGGGGAGTGGGAGCAAGCCTGGGCATGCCCGTACGCCTACTGCGCGCAGGAGCGGAAAAAGGTATGACAGAGCCCAGGCCATCGGGACACCACCGTCGAGGCATACATCGGAAGACCGCCTCAGCGGACAGCCGGAAAGAGCGCCTCACAACGAGCGGCTACAGGGCCTGGGAGATACGTCATCACCTCGGAACACGACACGGACAAAGCACGGGCGCGCTTCGCATCCCATCACAGTAGAGCCGACCCCAGTCGGAGCAAACTCATTTTCCGACGCCCTGATCCTTGCCTGCTCCGGCCCGGAGTCTTTGGGTGAAGCCGGCCGTAGCGGTCCTACGGCCGGCTTCTTGAGGGGGAGGAGTGTTACGTCACCCCTCGGATCGGTTCGGTAAACGGCTCAACAATATTCGCTGCGCTGACCGTAATCCCCGGCATTAATGGCGGCAGCGGTGAAATCCGTATGCAGCAGTCGAGTCAGTGGGCCGCAGTCGTGGCAGGGGAACTCATCCCGCTCGGGGCGGCGGCGCCACATAGCCATACCCGAGGTTCACGCCGGGGCGCGGCGCTCCACCTTGCCCTTTTTGATGCACGAAGTGCACACCTTCATTCGGACGGGCGTGCCGTCTTTGACTGCCCGCACTGGCTGGATGTTCGGATTGAACCGGCGATTCGCCCGCCCCTTGACATGCCGAACCTGAGCACGGAGTCCGGCGCGTGCGACACGCTTCCCGAAACTCGGCTGCTTACCGCAAACATCACATCGACGGGACATTCCATCTCCCTGACTGCGACACATCTCGTCGCCACTTGTTCCTCTACTGGCCATGCGCTTCGCCAGGCAATTCCACTGGTCACGCGCAGCGCGGTCCATGATCTGTACCGCCTTTGAAGGTTCCCAGATATGCGCCGAGCCACGTAACGGGTTTGCGTGCCGTGATCCCTGTCGGTAACGCGCTGACCAGCGAATACAGGGATGCCGGACGCTCGAAAGGCGCAGCACTGGCCCTGCATCGAAGGCAAAGTGCATCGATGTGAGTGCAGATTGCATTTCGGTGGGAGAGCCATGGTGATCCGCCCTGTGCCGGTCTGACCCCGGCCCCGGCCCCGTCCCGGCCTCGGATCGGAGGTCGGGCGCAGGTCGGCGGCCGGTACGCGTCCGGCCGGCATGTTCGCCCACGTGTCGGTGGGCGAGGCTGCACTCGGGGGAGAGCCTCCTGGGCCGACGTACCGTCGTAGTGCCAACGTGCCTACGTAGAAGGCGTGTTGTCGCTTCGCGAGGAGGCTGTCCGTCCGCAGCGGACAACAATAGAGAAAGGCAAGGAGGTTGCTCGCTCCTTGCCACTGTCAATTTATAGCCTAGAAGGGGGCTTGCGGCAAGGCCCCGGTCATACCGCAGAATTACCGGCCTAAGCCAGAACCTGCGGAAATGAGATTTGTAGTGATCGACGTCATCGTTGCCGGCGGCGGACCGACCGGTTTGATGCTCGCCTGCGAGCTGCGGCTGGCTGGAGTGCACGTGGTCGTGCTGGAGAAGCTGACCGAGCCGACCCAGCAGTCCCGCGGCCAGGGCCTGCACGTGCGCAGCGTCGAGATGATGGACCAGCGCGGTCTGCTGGACCGGTTCCTCGCGGTCAACGACAAGTTCCAGGTCGGCGGCCTCTTCGGCGGCATCATGAAGCCGTGGCCGGCCGGGTTGGACACGGCGCACCCGTACGGCGTCGCCACCCCGCAGCCGGTCACCGAGCGGCTGATCAACGAGCGTGCGCTCGAACTCGGCACCGAGATCCGGCGCGGCTGCGAAGTGGTCGGGCTGAGCCAGGACGAGGACGGGGTGAGCGTCGAGCTGGCGGACGGCACGCAGCTGCGCTCGCGCTACCTCGTCGGCTGCGACGGTGGCCGCAGCACGGTGCGCAAGCTCCTCGGCGTCGACTTCCCCGGCGAGCCCGCCACGGTCGAGACGCTGCTGGGCGAGATGGAGGTGACCGAGGATCAGGCGACGATCGCCGCCGCAGTCGCCGAAGTCCACAAGACCCAACTGCGGTTCGGCGTCACCCCCGCCGAGGACGGGGTGTGCCGCATCGTCGTACCCGCCGACGGCGTGGCCGAGGACCGCAGGGCCGAGCCGACCCTCGAAGAGTTCAAGCAGCAGCTGCGGGCCTTCGCGGGCACCGACTTCGGCGTGCACTCGCCGCGCTGGCTGTCCCGGTTCGGCGATGCCACCCGGCAGGCCGAGCGCTACCGGGTGGGCCGGGTGCTGCTGGCCGGCGACGCGGCGCACATCCACCCGCCGACCGGCGGGCAGGGACTCAACCTCGGCGTGCAGGACGCCTTCAACCTCGGCTGGAAGCTGGCCGCCGCGGTCAACGGCTGGGCCCCGGAGGGCCTCCTGGACACCTACCACACCGAACGGCACCCGGTGGGCGCCCGCGTGCTGGAGAACACCCGCGCGCAGATCACGCTGCTGGGAACCGATGCGGGCGCGACCGCGCTGCGCGAGCTGTTCTCCAAGCTGATGGACTTCGAGGAGGTGAACCGGTACGTCACCGGGATGATCACCGCGGTCGAGGTCCGCTACGACTTCGGCGAGGGCCACGAACTGCTCGGCCAGCGACTGCGGGACGTGAAGCTGAAGCAGGGCCGCCTCTACGAGCTGATGCACGACGGCCGCGGCCTGCTCCTGGACCAGACCGGCCGGCTCTCGGTGGAGGGCTGGGCCGACCGGGTCGACCACGTCGTCGACGTCAGCGAGGAACTGGACGTACCCGCGGTACTGCTGCGGCCGGACGGCCACATCGCATGGGCCGGCGAGGACCAGCAGGACCTCCTCAACCACCTGCCCAAGTGGTTCGGCACTGCCACCATCTGAACGCACGGCCGGCGCTCTGGATCTGCTCCCGGATGACCACCACGCCGATACGGAGCCGACGTGCTGGACAGGATCTTCGGAACGCCATAACCGCGCTCCCTCAGCGGAAACGCTGAGGGAGCGCACCTCGGCCACCTCTCGCGCAGCGCGGCCAAGAGCCAGGATCAGCACTCGTTGTCGGGATGCCCGCCCCCTCCGCTGTCGAGGTTGTCGTCATAGCCCGTCAGGGGCGGGTCAGGAATCCCCTTCGGCGGTGCGCCGTGAGGTCGGGCGGGAGAGCCGGAGCTTGTGGAGCACTTCATCCAAGAGCAGCGGATCCATGGCGAGGGCGAAGTCCCCCTGTGAGGAACGGAATTCGGCGACGTCGTAGGATTCCCACACCTCCCACGGCTCCCATGGCTCGCACTCGGGCATGCTGTCCACGCCGTTCAGAGCGACCGTGTCCGGACTGAGGTCCCTGGCCATCCGCTCTCGGCTGTCTCGCTTGTAGGGCACCCATCGCATCCGGTCCGCCGTAACGGTGAGCCGTCCGCCCGTGAAGCGAGCGTCCTCGGCCAGGAGCCGATAGGCGCTCCGGATCCGTACGGTCTTGCCCTTCCTCAGCCGTGCCAGGCGCCGGCGAGGCCCGCTGCCCACGCCGGAGAACCAAGAGTTGCCCGTGGCCCCGCCCCCTCCCAGGGGACCGATATCGAAATCAAAGATCGGCATCTCACTGCCTCCAGTCATCACCCTCCCGTGCCATGACACCTCCCGCAACACGAACAGCCACCACTGATCACACGCTGCTAGGCCCACCCCAGTCGCCCCCAGCACCGGCGCAAGTCGGCGGGGCCACCACGCCTCCGGCCCCGTCGCGCGGCGTCAGATCCAGCCGCGGGCGGAAGCCGTGCGTATCGTCTCGATGCGGTTGCGGGTTCCGACCTTGCGGTTGATGGCGGCCAGGTTGTTGCGGACCGTTCCCGGTGAGAGGTGCAGGGACGCGGCGATCTCGGCGGGGGTGTGCCCCTGCGCGGCCAGGCGGAGGATGGTGATGTCGCGTTGGCCGAGCGGGTTGTCGGGGGCGCGCAGGGAGTCGGCGACGATCTGCGGATCCAGGACCGGCTCGCCGCGGGCCACCTTGCGGACGGCGGCGGCAAGCTCTTTCACGGAGATGGCTTTGCCCACGAACCCCTCCGCCCCTGCCGCCAGGGCAGCCCCGAGGGCGCCGGGGCGTTCCAGAGCGCTCACGAGGACGACGCGGCACGTGGGCAGGGCGGCTTTGAGCTGCGCTGCGGCCGAAATCCCGTCCAGCCCGGGCAGGTTGACGTCCAGCAGTGCCACGTTCGGGCGGGTACGCAGCGCGCTCGGCACCACTTCGTCGCCCCGCGATACCTGCGAGACCACTCGCATGCCGGGCTCGGAGGAGAGAACCGCGGACAGCGCTTCGCGTGGCAGTCGCAGACCGTCGGCGACCAGCACTCGCATCATGGGTGGTTGTTCTTCCTTGAAAGTCTTGAAAGATCTGTCGGCAGGTGGGCGCGGTGTCCTGGCGGGTAGCCGGGGCCGCGTGCCAGCGGCAGAGCGGGGTGTCATGCGGCAGGTCCTGAACCCGGCTGGCGGTGGGCGCCGCCGAGTCCAGGCCGGTGTTCAGCCTGTGCGGGCGTGCTTGGGCAGCAGGAGCATCAGGGCCCACATCGCCAGCAGGGCACCTATGACGTACCCGACGGCTCCGGTGAACGCTGTGATGACAGTGGTTCCCCGGCTGCCTGCTGGGGCGTACGCGAAGAAGACCACGGTGGTCAGTGCCGTACCGAGAGCGATACCGAGCTGGGTCGAGGTAATGAAGATTCCCGATGCGGAGCCTGCGTGGGCGCGGTCGGCCCGGCTCAGGGTCATGTCGGCGAGCGCCGCGCCGATCATGCCGAGGCCGAGCCCGACCAGCAGCATCGGCGCCACGGTCAGCGCCAGAGGCAGGCTGGTGCCCCGGTCTGCGATCAGCCACGCGTAGCCGCCCAGCGTGGCAGCGGCCAGCAGCGCCCCGGCCTGCGGGGCACGCCGCCCCTGACGGGTGGCCAGGCTCATCGTCAGCCAGGCACCGCCCATTTCACCGAGCGAGGCCGCCACGAAGCCCAGGGCTGCCTGGCCGGGTGTCAGGGCGAGGCCGTTCTGCATGAACAGGGTCCAGCTCAGGAAGAACACGCCGGACAGCAGCCCGAAGACGAGCTGTGCGGCCGTGCCCGCGCTGAAGGCCCTGTTCCTGAACAGTGCCATGACGACCAGTGGGGCGCCGCCGCGCGCCGTCCTGGAACGCTGCTGGCGTACGAAGGCGAACAGGACCCCCAGGCCTGCGGCCGGCATGACCAAACTCCAGGTGGGCCAGTGGTGTTCGCCTCCGACCGTGAGCGGAAAGGCAATCAGCAACAGACCCAGGGCGGAGAGGACCACGCCCACGAGGTCCAGGCGCTGTGCGTCGCGGTCCCGGGACTCGGGGAGGTGGCGCAGGCCGAGCAGCAGCGCCGCCAGGCCGATGGGCAGGTTGATCAGAAAGATCGGGCGCCATCCGAGGCCGAAGAGATCGGCGCCGGTGACGACGCCTCCCAGGACCGGTCCGGCGACACTGCCCAGCGACATGACGGTGCCGTACAAGCTGAACGCCTTGGCCCGGGAGCCCTCGTCGAAGGTGACGTGCAGCGTCGACAGGACCTGAGGAACCATGACCGCTGCGGCACCTCCTTGGACGATACGGGCAGCGATCAGCAGGGCCGGGGTGCCGGCGACGCCGCAGAGCAGCGACGCCGCGGTGAACACGCCGGTGCCGAGCAGGAAGGTCCGCTTGCGGCCGTACAGGTCGCCGAGGCGGCCACCGGTGATCATCCCGAGGGCGAAGGTCAGCGCATAGGCAGCGTGGATCCACTGCACGGCGGAGGTGGAGGCGCCGGTGTCGTGCTGGATGGAGGGCAGGGCTGTGTCGACGACGGAGCCGTCGAGGGCGTTCATCAATTCGGCGACGAGGACGACGACCAGCGTGATGGTGCGGCGACGGCCGGTGCGCTTTTCAGCGGCGGTGAAGCGGAGCGGGAAAGTGTCGGTGTCAGCGGACACGGCGCAGTTCCTGTTCTGGCGTACAGAATTGGGGGAAAAGGGCAGGCCGGGCATGCCCGTCCCGCTCACTGCGCGACAGGAGGATACGGGTACGACGATGCCCAGGCCGATGGGTACGCCACTGCTGAGGCGACCGCGCACTGCTGCGAAAGGCAGGGGGTCAAGCCTCACGACTAGCGGCTATCAGACCTGGGAGATAAGTCATCACCTCGTGACATCAATGAATGGAGCACACGGCTCCATGAGCGCCATCACGTTACTTTCCTGCCCACAAGGCCCGCAAGCGATTTATGGCCCTCCGGGCGGGCTCTCCTGATCGGTTACAGGTCGCACGCTCCGGTCCGGTGCAGATCGGCACCATGACGCCGGGTAGGGTCAACTCCACTACAAGCCATGGGTGTTCGGCTGGCGCGAAGACCGTCGATCCGGGCCACGCCGCCGGATACGAATCCCCGGTGCCGGGCCGTGCTGAATGCACGTCCGCTTCGCGTACCGGCCCGGCCGGGGTGGAACGGCGGGTGCCAACTGCCCCGCCGCTGGGCTCGTACGCTGGAGTGCTGCGGCTACGGGCCGAGGCGCTGTGAGGCTGCGGTGTGCGGAAGGCGGGCGCGGTGGCGGACGGCACGGTGTTCTTCGATGAGCTGGTCTCTGCGTACGAGACGCTCGGCGCGGACGAGTGGCCGCCGCTGCGCGACTGGATCACCCCTCACCTGCCCGAGCACGGCGGTCGCGCGGTCGACCTGGGCTGCGGCTACGGCCGCTTCGCCCCGCTGCTCACCCCGCGCTTCGACCACGTGCTGGGCATCGACATCTCCGAACGCTCCATCGCGCGGGCGCGGGCGACCCACGCCGCGCCGAACACCGTCTTCCGCGCCGGCGGCCTCCTTGACGTCACCCCCGAGCGCGACGGCCGTTTCGATCTCGTCCTCTCCGTCAACGCCCTGCACCACCTCGACGACCCCGTCCGCGCCGCGGCACAGGTCCGCGACCTGGTCGCCCCCGGTGGCCGGGCGATCGTCGTCGACCTGCACGGATCCCCGCACTGGGGCACCCCCGCATGGCACGTCGACAAGGCCTTTCACGACGCCCGCCAGTCGTACCTGCACCGTTCCCAGAACGCGGCCGTCGCCGCCGAACTGCTGCGGCTGTTCCTCAGCCCCACCTGGCTGGCCCACTGCTACGCGCACGTCCCGCTCGAACCCGGGGCCTTCCGGCGCGTCTACGGCGATGCCTTCCCCGGAGCCGCCTTCCACAGGGTCGACAACCTCGACCTCGTCACGGCCGTCACCTGGCAGGCCCCTGAGAGCCCCGAGCGCCCGGTGGTCCCCGTACCGTCGCCACAGCTGCGGCACCTCCGCTGAGGCTTCGCTGAGTCAGGGGGTCGGTGGAGGGCGGGTCGTGCTCAGCGCCATCCGGTCGGCCGGTCTTGGCTCTTGTGTGCGGGACGGGACGGGACGGGGCGGGACGGGGCGGGGCGGGACGGGACGGCTCCGGCGAGACGCGCCGTCTCTGCCGGGGCGGCGTCGGCGCGTACGCGGGCGGCCGTCGGCCTTGGGCGCTCAAGCCGTCACTGAATCGCCGACCGGTGTCATGCGTCGAAGGACCGCGGTGCGGTGGGGGGCAGACCGTCGTTGCCCATCGCGCCTGCGGACCTCCCTATGGGAACGGAACCCGAACCTCAGAGGGCGAAAAGAGGAGCCCCGGTACCACGAGGGGCATCACCAGCACCGGGCCGTCGGCGCCAACGGCCCCGGGGAACGCGACCGGAGCCGTACGGCGATCATGACGCTGAAGTCGGCGACGGCGGCCAGGGGACCGAGCAGGACCGGCGGCACCGGCCGCAGGCACGCGGTGCCCCGGGGCCGCCCGACGCCTGCCTATTCGGCAGGCCGGTTCCCCGCGCCGGACTGTGCGAGGAGGCGCTGGAGCCAGCGGGTGCGGGCGTTGCGTGCGTCCTGGCTGAGGGTTGCCTGTGGTGCCAGGCCGTCGAAGCCGTGGTAGGCGCCGGGCCACACGTGCAGTTCGGCCTGGCCGCCGGCCTGCCAGATGGCGTTCGCGTACGCCACGTCCTCGTCCCGGAACATCTCGGCCGACCCGACCTCGATGTAGGCCGGGGGGAGTCCGGAGAGGTCCGTGGCGCGGGCGGGGGCCGCGTAGGGCGGCAGGTCCGCAGCGCCGTAGCGGTCACCCAGCACTGCCTTCCATACGGTCGTGTGGGAGGTGAGGTCCCATATGCCGAGGCCCGACATCTGATGGCTGGAGAAGGTGCTGTTGCGGTCGTCGAGCATCGGGCACAGCAGCAGTTGTCCCAGTGCCTCGGGGCCGCCGCGGTCACGGGCCAGCAGGGCGAGGGCCGCGGCGAGTCCGCCGCCGGCGCTCTTGCCTCCGATGATGATGCGGTCCGCGTCGATGTCCAGTTCGGCGGCGTGCTCGGTCGCCCAGGCGAGTCCGGCGTAACAGTCCTCCAGCGGCCCGGGGTACTGCGTCTGCGGCGCCAACCGGTACTCGACCGAGATGACGGCCAGCCCCAGCGGGAGGACCCACTCGCGGAGAATCCGCGGAAGCACGGACCATGCGTTGCCCATGACCATGGCGCCGCCGTGCATGTAATAGAGGAGAGGGAGCGGCCCGGTGAGTCCGGACGGCCGCGCGCTCACGAGCGTGACGTCCGGTGCGCCCGGCGGTCCCGGCACACAGAACTCCGTGACCTCGAAGCGGCCGTCGGCGCGAAGGTCCTCGGCCGTCGGCCTGGGCCGCGACGTGGCATCCCGCTCTTGCCGGGCCGCAAGATTTTCCGGGGTGACCGGCTCCCTCGACTCCGTACCCAAGGCCGCCAGTACGACGCTCAGTTCGGGGTCGAAAGGAGGTGCTGCCTTCGGCGTGGGGAAGCGGCCGGACTCCGACGGCGCTCGGCGGACACTCATGACCGGCCTCCCGACCGTACGGTGGGATGCAGCCCGGCATCCGCGGGGAAACAACTCAACCGCACACGTGCGAACCTGGGGAACACTCGTCTGAGACCCATACGGCGTAGCCAATCACACCGCCAGGCAGCGCCGATGCCCAGGCCGGTGAGGGCTCGCGTCGTCTCGAAGGAGAACGGAGGGAAGGCTGAGCGAGGTGGGCCGCTGAATTCATGGGCGTCGCGCGACGAAGACGAATTCCCGGCCCGGTCGGTCAGGGGCGTTGCGAACGTCTTCCACCGCGTAGCCGTGCGCGGCCAAGTCCCGCTCGACGTCCTGGCGTTCACGGAAGCGCAAGGTCGAATCCGACGTCAGCACCTGGCCGTCCGCGGCGAACACATACGTCCCTCGGAATGTCACCAGCGGCACGCTCACCTCGATCAGCTCGACCCAGCTCTCCACGGCGCCGACTCCTGGAATTTCCGTCACGCGGTAAGAGTTCTCGCGGTTCCACTCCTCCCAAGCGCGCTTCGCGGGATCCCGAGTCTCGAACACCAGGTGCCCGCCGGGCCGCAGAGCTTCGTAGGCGCTCCGCAGCGTCTTCTGCCATGTCTGCGGATCGGCGATGGCCTGGGCGACATTCGCCGTCATCGTCGCGAGATCAACCCGCAGAGGCGGAAGGGCCGTCGCGTCACCGCGAATCCAGTGGACTCGCGCACTGCCCGGTTTGGCCCGGGCAACTTCGATGGAAGCCTGGGCGGGATCGATACCGATGACCTCAATGCCGCGGTCGGCCAGCAGGAGGGCGAACACCCCGGTGCCGCAGCCGATGTCGAGCACTCGCTGTGCCCCGAATTCCTCTGCTATCCGGACGTATGCATCGAGATCGCTGAGATCAGGGTCGAGCGGGTCATAGACCGCGGCGAGCCGTGGATGCCCGAAGCACTCGTCAGTCATGCCGTCGAACGTAGGTGGAGATGGCGTCGGACGACTACGAGGTTTCCCAGAGCAGGAGGCGGCGGGGCCTGACAGTTGCTCAGGAGCGGCGTCCGCGCAGGGCCCGCCAGGCGTCGCTCACCGCATCCTCGGACCGCAGCCACCAGCCCTCCAGCGTGTTCCGCACCGTTGTCAGCAGCCACCGCCACTTCAACCATGGCGGCAGCTTTCGGAACGGTACGAACGTCAGGGTGTCCCTGATGGGGTGCTCGGCGAAACCGCCGGGGCCCTCGGCGCGCAGTGCGTCGTACAACTCCGGCGTCAACGCGCCGTGGAGCCGGGCCGCGACACCCGCCGCGGTGAACGCGAACCCCCGCTGACCGGCGTCCGGCAGCCGCATCGCCCTGACGATCCGAGGGGAGGCCTCAGCCAGCGAACAGTGGAAGGCCAGCCCGATCACCGCCGAACCCAGCGGCCACTCGCCCCGCTCGAACGCGGCATCCACCTCGGCAGGGTCGTCGATACGCGACACACCCTCGCCACTCACCCAGTCGTATGCAGCTGCCATGCCGACCCCGCCCCATGTCTGCCACCCGTCGCCCCTCGTGCCTCGTCCTTCGTCCTTCGGCGGGAACGCCTTCTACTTGTCGATCATGCCTTGCACGGCAGAGCGCGAGCGCAGCACGCGGTCACGAGCCACTGACCTTCAGGCCGATGACCCCGCCGATGATCAGGACCAGTGACACGATCTTCAATGCCGAGACCAGGTCGCCCATGAAGAGCATGCCGTACGTGGCGGTACCGGCCGCGCCGATGCCGGTCCACACGGCATACGCGGGACCGACGTCCAGCTTCTTCAAGGACAGCGTGAGAAGCCCGAAACTGCCGAGCGCCAGCACCGCGAAACCGATGGTCGGCCACAGCCGGGTGAATCCGTTGGAGAGTTTGAGACAGACGGCGAAGCCGGTTTCGAGGATTCCCGCGATGATCACGAGTATCCAGGCCATGAATCTCACCTCCGGACATCTCCCCGAGGATTGATCACAGCCTCGCCTCGGCCACGGCACGCCGCCATCACCACTGCTCCAGACGGGTGAACGCCGCCCTCGGCGCCGTGCAGGGCGGGTATCGCGCCGGGAACGCTCACGAACTGCGATAGAGCTGCGGTTCTGCGGTGAGCGGTGGCTTCATCGAAGGGGTACCTGGCGCGAGGCGACTGTGTCGCAGCGGACGCGGCGTGCCCGCCCGGATACCGTCATCGGCCATGGCCGCTCGACGTACCTCCCGCCCAGCCCCCGCGACGCGACCGGTCTCGCGCCCCGCCGCATGGCTGCTTATCGGCGCGGCCGTCCTCTACAGCACCTGGCTGCTGGAATTCGCCCTGAAGACCGGCCTGAGCCACGACCACGCCTTCGTCAGTGAACTCGCCGCGGCCGACCAGCCCTACCGGTGGCTGTTCGGGGCGACGGACACACTCGCCGGGGTGTGCGCGGCGGTGGGCGGCGCGTTGATGGTCGTCGCCTCGGCGGTCCAAGCCCGGCCCAGCACCTGGGTGCTGGTGGGATGGGCAGCGCTGGCACTCTTCGGGCTCGCCACCGTCGCCGACGTCGCCGTCTTCCCGCTGGACTGCGCACCGTCGGCCGACGCCGGATGCCGCGCCGCCGAACAGGCCGGGACCGTCTCGGTACGGCACAAGGTGCACGCCTTCACCAGCGTGAGCGCGAACACCGCGCTGCCGGCGGCCATGGGAGCGCTGGCGATCGCCGCCCGCCGCCTGGGGGTACGGACCTGGCTCTACCGCTGGGGACTGCCGGTCTTCGCCGCCGAGATCGCCTGCCTCGTACTGACGCTGGCACTGCTCCCCACCGGGGAATGGTTTGCCGTTCCTCAGCGGGTCGGCGTGGCCCTCGCCGCCGTATGGATGCTGGCCGTTGCGCTGACCGAATGCCGGCCCGCACGGTGATGCGGTCCACCGCACCGCACGGCCCGGCGGACGGCGATGCCCGCGACCTTGTTGGCGACAGCGTGGCGTACGCCCCCAATGCCGGTCGCCTTGGCCCCACGGCTCGCCTTGGCCCCACGGCGCTCCGGCCGAGACGGAACCGGCCGCAACCCGCCTACGCGTAGGCGCCCGGCCCGTTGGCGACGCACCCGTCAGGCTGGGGGCGCCGGATGCCGCGCCCGTTCGTCAGTCCTCACTGCTGAGCGCGCCAAGGGCAGCGGACAGTGACTCCAGCGCCTGCATCACCGCACTGAACTCCTTTTCCCCGCCCAGCTGTTCACACAGCCGGGCGGCGAACTCCGCGTGACCGGGGTTGATTTTGCGTACGGCCGCGAGACCCTCCGCCGTAGGTGCCAGGAGCTTGGCGCGCCGGTGGGCCGGATTGGGCCGGTACTCCGCCAGTCCGCGCTCCACCAGCAGGTCCGCGATGCGCTGCACGCTCTGGCGGGTGATGCCCATGGCGCGGGCGATGCCGGAGACGGGCAGCGGCTCGCGCAGCACCGCGCCCAGGACCTGCCACCAGGCGGCCGTCAGTCCGGCGGGTGCGGCCAGTTGCTCGGATACGGAAAGGAACTGGCCGTTGAGCCGGAAGACGCCCAGAGCGGTCCGGCTGAGCAGTTCGGGCGCGGCGGCTCCAGGGGCGGTCGGCTTCGTGTCGTGCTCCCGCATGCCGCGTCACTCGCCTTGGCCGGCGGCCATCAGGATGGGGAAGGCCGAGGCGTCGGAGTGCTGGAACAGGCGGAACCAGGCGTCGAGGACGTGCGGCTCCATGACGTCCAGTTCGGCGAAGATCTCGCGGGCGAAGGCGGCCGGGGCGGTGGGGCCCGCGGTGATCAGGCCGTTGTCGCGCACCGCGTCCGTGTCCTGGTAGCGGTCGGCTCCCTGGTAGCCGGGCTGGTGGGCGAGGTACTCGGCGGCGCCGCTGGTGTGGGCGCGACCGTCCAGCAGTCCCTCGCGGGCCAGCCCGGCGATCGCGCCGCAGATCGCCGCCACCGGCACTCCGGCGTCCAGGAACTCACGTGCTTTACGGGCGAAGGGGCTCAATTCCTCACCGGTATCCCACAGTTGAGCGCCCGGGAGGATGAGCAGCGCGCTGTCTTCGGGGCGCAGCGCGTCCAGGGCGAGGTCGGGCAGGATGCGCAGGCCGCCCATGGTCGTCACCGGGCGGTCGGCCGTGCTCCCGACGGTGGCGATGTCGTAGCCGGTCCGCCCCTGGCGGAAGGATGTGCCCTGGCGGAGGTGGGCGGCGGCGTGCCCGTACTCCCAGTCCGCGAGGGTGTCGTACGCGGCGATATGGACGGTCGGGCCGGTGGGTTGACTGGGCATGAGGCTCTCTCTCGGCTCGCGCGAACGCTCAGATGACAGCATCCTGCCTGTATGACAGTAAGCTGTCAATGAGGTCCAGGATGGCGCCTCACTCCACGGCGACAGGCCCACCGCCCGTGTGCCCCTTGCGGGTGAACACCCGCCCATGCGCGCGTACCAGGGCAGGAGACATGCCCCGGGCGAGTTCGGGTAGCCGGGGGTCAGAGCGGACATGCACGCGATGTCGAAGGAGCCCGGAGATGTTGATGGCCCACCCCGCCCTCCTGCCCGCACTCATCCAGCAGTACGAGACGCTCCGCGTGCTGCACGCCGACGCCGCCGCCAGCCCCGAGGTGCGCCAGCGCATGGACGACATCGCCTACCAGCTGTGCATCGTCACCGGCACCAACAGCGTGGCCGCCGCCCTCGTGGCTGCCCGCCACCACCTGCCCGGCGCCCGCACCACGGACGACTCGCTCCTGTCCACCCCGGCCCGCCTTCCCTGACTCCCAACTCGGGTTCCGGCCTATGGCCGTTGTCTCGATGCCGCCCCGTATCTCCATGCCGTCCCGGAGTTCGCGGTCGCGACGTTCCGTGCGGTCTGACAACGAAGGTCCGCTCAGTCGATGAGCCCGGCCCGGCCCCGGACATCGCCCTCGGTATCGCGGCTTCCGTCCTTCCGGGGGACCCGCTCGCCCTGGTCGTCTCATGAACGCGTGGCAGGCCGGGCGCTCGTCCTTACGGCACCCGTTGACCCCGTAATGCCACGGGGGTGTGCGGGAGGGGCGACCCTACCCCCAGCCGTGTTCCAGCAGGTCGAACACCTCGTGCAGCGCGCGCTCGCGGTCCTCGCGTTCGCGGACGAGGTTCGCGCCTTCCAGGGCGAAGCGGGCCAGCGCGGCGGACTTGAGGTCGCCCTCCTCCGCGCCCGTCGCTTCGGCGATGGCGGCAGCCAGGGCCGTCTCGTGCCGCAGCCACATGCGGTGCATGTACTCCCGCAACGCGGGCGTCGAGTTCACCATGTGCAGGAAGGCGGTGAAGTCCGGCTCGTCGACGTGGACGGTGGTGCGCGTTCGTACCAGATGGTCGCGCAAGGCGTGGAGGACGGACTGTCCGGGGGCCCGGTCGCGTACGGCGGCGACGAGCGCGGCCTCAAGGCCCTGGTCCTCGTCGAAAACCAGGGCTTCCTTGCTGGGGAAGTGCTTGAACAGTGTCGTTACGGATACATCGGCTGCTTCCGCCACATCTCTGACCCCGACGTTGTCGTAGCCGTGCTCCAGGAACAGCCGTAGTGCGGCGTCCGCCAGGGCCTGGCGCGTCTGGGCCTTCTTGCGTTCGCGGCGCCCCATCGTCTCGGTCATGCGGCCCACTCTATCTCGGCGGTTGACCGGCTACGAAAGTGTAGCCGTTGAACTTATTTATCCGCTGTGCTTTTCTGGGTGGGCCGAGGAAGTCCGCGGACACCGCGGCACTGCCTTTGCCTGCCGTCTTCTCCTCTGTGTTGCTCCTTGAAAGGGGTCACCAGTCATGCCTGCCGTACCAACCTCCAGCGCCACCGAGCCCACACCCCGTATCGCGATCGTCGGGGGCGGCCCCGGCGGCCTCGCGTGCGCCCGCATCCTGCAGCGGCACGGCCGTACGGTCACCGTCTACGAACGCGAGACCTCGGTCCTGGCTCGCTCCCAGGGCGGCACGCTCGACATCCACGCCGACACCGGTCAGCTAGCCCTCCAGGCCGCCGGTCTGCTCGAGCGGTTCAACGTCCTGTCCCGGCCCGAAGGCCAGGAAATCCGCATGCTCGACCGCACCGGCACCGTGGTGCGCCGCCTGCTGCCCGAAGGCGAGCCCGACCGGCCGGAGATCGACCGCGGCCAACTCCGCGACCTCTTCCTGGAATCCCTCGCCCCCGGCACCGTCAGGTGGAACGCCGGCGTCGACGCGGTGACCCCGCTCGACGACGGAACCAGCCGCGTCCACTTCACCGATGGAACCACCGACGACTTCGACCTCGTCATCGGCGCCGACGGCGCCTGGTCACGGGTCCGCCCGGCCGTCTCCGACGCCCGGCCCCTGCACACCGGCGTCATCTTCATCGAGTGCTACTTCGACGACTGCGACCTGCGCCACCCCGAGATCGCGCGCCTCGTCGGCCACGGCACCATGGCGGCGAAGGGCGGCAGCAAGGCCCTGTTCGCCCAGCGCAACAGCAACGGTCACATCCGCCTCTACTGCGCCTTCCGCGCTCCCCAGGACTGGCACACCGACCTGGACTTCACCGATACCGAAGCGATCCGCGCCCATCTGCTGAACACCTACGACGGCTGGGACGAGAGCCTGCGCTCCCTCCTCCGCGACAACGACGGCGAATTCATCCACCGGCCCCTGTACGCCCTGCCGGCCCCGCACACCTGGGACCACGTCCCCGGCGTCACCCTGCTCGGCGACGCCGCCCACTTGATGCCTCCCATCGGCGTCGGCGCCAACCTCGCCCTGCTCGACGGTGCCGACCTCGCACAGGCCATCATCGCCCAACCGACCATCGACGACGCCGTACGCGCCTACGAAACCGTCATGCTCCCCCGCTCCGCCGGATACGCCAAAACCTGCGCCGAGGCACTGGAACACCTCGTCGCCCTGGACGATTCACTGGAGGCGCAGTTCCCTGAAATGCAAGGCATGCGCACTGCCTGATGGCGCGTCATACGCCAGGTCGTGCGCGGCTCTGATGCAGCCAGGTCGTGCGCGGCCACGCGTGTTGTGCTGCGGCGTCATGCGGGGGTGCTGAGGAGGAAAGGCCGCGTGCGGGGTGTGCCCTCGCCGGTGTCTGTGGGGCTGCTCCCGGCGTGTCTCTGTCCGTCCGGGCTGAGTCCTACCTGTGGAGCGTGGCTGCAAGGGGTCAACGCCTCATCCCAGTAGATGCTTTGGGGTGTGGAAGGTGGCGCACGTTCGGATCGGGGGGCAGGTAGGGGCGCCTCATCGACAGTGGATCGTTTGCCAGGTGTATGAGCTTTCGGGGTGACTCTGAGCCGGCGATCCATCCGGCTTTCGGAGCCGTTCTTCGGCTCGCGCTGATTGGGCAAACGTGGGCGGGCGGCGTCAGCATGAGGGCGTCCCCTCATTGCGCGGTCCTGTCAGGGCCGTGGCGAGGGCTGCCCGTTCGTCCTCCCGGAAGAAATGCCCATGCGAGCCCGCGCGCCCCGAGACCTGGCCGCACTGCCGTACGCGCACCGGCTTGAGCGCTGCATCGGCGAGATCGAGGGGGAGGGCGCCTACGAATGGCTCCATTTCGACGGCTCCGCCTTCGAGGACGCGCAGGGCAGCAGTTCCCACTTCAGCGAGTCGGCCTTCTCCTCGGCAATCTTCGAGCGCGGCCGCTATCGGCGCGCCCGCTTCGACGGCGTGTGGCTGCACACGGTTCGCGTGGTCGGCACCAACCTCGCGGAGATCGCCTGGCTGGACAGCGAGTGCACCGCCAGCGTTTTCGCCGGCACGGAGATCCACGGATCCGAGATGCGCCGCGCCGTCTTCCCTGGCTCGGCCCTGGACCGGGTGCGTTTCGACAAGGCCACCTTGTCCAGGGTCGACCTGCGCGAGGTCACCGCCCTGGGCATCGCCTCCGGACCGGAGGGCCTGACAGGCGCGACGATCGGCACGACTCAGCTGTTCGACCTGGCTCCTGCCCTGGCCCGACACATCGGCCTCACCGTGAAGGACGACTGACAGCACCGTCGAAGTTCTCTTCGGTATGGGCATCCATGGCCGAGTGAGTGCCGTGAGTACCGTCCAGCGGACCAGCCCGTAACAGCCGGTCATCTGGGCTGAGTTGGCGCCGCACTGTGCTGCGTACCGATCGCGGCGGCGGTGTCATGGGTCTGGGGGCAGTGGGGCGGCGTGTTGCACTGGCAGGGGAGTTGAGAGTTCGGGCGGGATCCGGCCGGTTTCTCGACGACGTGCGAGGAAGGGGCGGTGTGGATGGGGCGCGTGGTGTTCAGGGACGGTACGTCGATCGCGTACGAATGTGAAGGCAGCGGGCCGGGCGTCATCCTGGTGGGCGGAGGGCTCGACGACGGTTCGGAGAACGTGCCGCTTGCCCGGGAACTGGCGGGTGGCTTCACTGTGTTCAACTATGCCCGGCGCGGCCGTGGTCACAGTGGGGACACCCTGCCGTACGCCGTGGAGCGCGAGATCGAGGACCTTGCCGCGCTGATCGCGGCAGCCGGTGGCTCGGCGCATGTGTACGGCGTTTCGTCGGGTGGGATGTTCGCGCTGGAGGCCGCGGCGGCCGGGCTCGCGATCGACAGACTCGCGGTGTACGACGTGCCCTACGACACGGCTCGCGACGCGCCATTGCGTACGTGAGGGCATTGCAGGGCGGCGACGTTCCGGCGCACCTGGTGGCGATTGCCACCAAGGAACTGGTGGAGCCGTTCGACTCAGTGCTCGCGGTGCGGACCATTCGTGGGGCGGGGCACCGCCGGTCGCCCTGACCGCGTGCGCGACTTCGAGGCCGCTGCACTGTCGCAGGGGGCGACCGACGGCTATGCGTACGCCGGAGTGCCTGCGTCGGTCTCTTGCCTGTCCGTCAAGTTGTGGTGCCGGGCGGTGTTGCGGGGCGGGCGGGGCGGAGGATGACCGGCAGTTCGCGGTGCCCGTTGGAGATGAAGGATTCTGTGGGCCGCAGATCCGATGCGGGGATGGCGAGGGTGAGGTGGGGGAAGCGCTCGAAGAGGCGGCGCAGCGCGATTTCGGCTTCCATGCGTCCCAGGGCGGCGCCGAGGCAGACGTGAACGCCGTGGCCGAAGGCGAGGTGGCTCTTGACGGCCCGCTGGATGTCGAAGGTGTCGGCGGTGGGGCCGTGCAGGCCGGGGTGGCGTCCGGCGGCCGCGTAGGAGGCGAGGATCGCCTCGCCCTGACGGATGACGACCCCGTCGGGCAGCGCGATGTCCTGGATCGCGAAGCGCATCGGCAGATGGGCGACGGGCGCTTCGTAGCGCAGTGACTCCTCGACGACTTCCGCCCAGGGGACCGTTCCGTCCTGGACCTGGGCGAGCTGTTCGGGGTGGGTGAGCAGGGCGGCGATGCCCTGGTCCAGGAGGTTGACGGTGGTTTCGTAGCCTGCGCTGATCATGAGCAGGAGCGTGTCCAGGAGCTCTTGCTCGCTGAGGGTGGAGCCGTCCTCCTCATCACGGGTCGCGATGAGGACGGAGGTCATGTCGTCGCCGGGCGCGGCGCGCTTGGCGGCCACCAGGTCGGACAGCATCCCGTACAGGACGCGGTTGTTGGCTTCGGCCGCGGCGGGGGTGAGGGTGGTGTCGAAGACGCCGTCCACGGTGCGGCGGAAGTCGGGCCGGGCGTGCTCGGGGAGTCCCATGAGGTCGCTGATCACCCGGATCGGCAGGGGGTAGGCGAAACGATCGCGCAGATCTGCCGCTTGGCCGTCGGGAGTCGAGGCCAGGTCGTCGAGCAGGTCGTCGGCTATCTGCTCGATGCGCGGTGCCAGCGCGCCGATGCGGCGCGCGGTGAACGCCGGACTGATCAGGCGGCGCAGCCGGCGGTGATCGTCGCCGAACGCGGTGAACATGTTGTCCACGGCCACCCACAGGGCCAGCGGCCACTTCCCGATGATGTTGTCGGGGAACTCTGGCCAGTGCTGCCGGGGGTCCTTGGAGACGCGAGGGTCGGTGAGCAGCCGCTTGAGCAGACCGGGTTCGGTCACCGCCCACGCCGTGACCCCCAGGACGTCGACCCGGGTGGCCGGCCCGCGGGCCCGCAGCGCGGCGTCCTCGCCGTGACGGTCGCGGCCGGTGGGATCGAGGGCGAGGATCGGGTGCTGGTCCATGGAGCGCTCCTTAAGACAGGGGCGTGGCGTGGTGGCGACGGCGGGCAGAACGGGCAGGTCCGAGCGGTCGGCCAACTCGTCCATCGGGCGCGCGGCAAGGCGGAGGTCGGCTTCGGGTGTGGCGCACAGTACCGGTAAGAAGTTCCCGTCGGCTGCGGTGACGAGAGGTTATCGGCCGTCGTGTTCGGTCGGACGTCGGCGTACGTTGGGCAGTTGAGTGTCGGCGCACACCGGGGATGTGCGCATCGCGGCCACGTAACGGGCCCGGCTCGTCGGCCAGTTCAGTACGCAATACGTCGACCGTCTGGAATGCGCGGTTGCTCGGTCCCTTCAGGGACAGGGACGCAGGCGTCTACGGCTGCCCCGCCGCCGAGAGCACCTTCCTTCCCGCCGCACTGCCAAGACATGCGCCCGGCTACCGCGGCCGTTCGGGATACGGCCCGAACCCGCAGGTCACCTGATACGGCTCGATGAACTCCCATTCCACCTAGGTCGGTTGCGACCCGCGTCCTGCAGGACGATCTACCGGATCGTCCTGCGCCATCGATACTGAGCGGCGAAGGCGCAGGCCGCAGCGACGCCCACGTGTCGGTCGGGCGGGCATCCGGCACAGGGGCCAGCGTCGGGAACGGTGGAAGCCTGGGTGGACGTTGGCCTGGCATGGCTCTGATCATCTTGCTGCTCATATCCCTGCTCATGGCGTCCGTGATCGTCGTGCCGCTACTGCTGTCCGGCGCCCGGCGCCTGGTGCTGCGCACCGGTCGCCCCGTGTGGCTGCGGCGATTTGTGGCCCGAACGGTGACGGGCGGCGGAAACGGTGCCGGGGCGGCTATGGCTGAGCTGACCGCTGCCCTGAACCCGAACAAGCGGGTGGAGATGGAACAGCGCCGAACGGACCAGTTGGTGCGTCATGACAACGAGGCCGGTGCGCCACCGCGCGCCACTGAGGTGGACCTGGCGGCGGGACGGGCGGTCATCAGGCGCCGCTGAGGCCCCCGGGGAGCAGGTCCTCAAGACGCCATCAGTGGTCCGGGGGGGGCGGCTCTGAGAAACCAGGTTCCGGAGGCGGCTATCCCGCGGGGCGGCGCGCCGCTATAAGGGCTGATAGGGCTGATGCTTGATGCGCGCCCTAAAACGCGTTGCCGGGATGTGGTGCACCGGGCACAGTCGGCGTCATGTCAGAGCCCAGCGGATTCAGCTATCACCAGCGCGCCGACCGTACCGTCGTGATTCTCCATCGTGGCCGCGCGGCCGGCACCCTTCGTGGTGGACGGGCGGCCCGATTCCTTGCCGAATGCGCGGCGGGCGAACCTCAGCTGGTCATGGCCCGCTGGACGGGGAACTACCGGCGCGGCAACGAGCGCACCGCGGCCCAGCATCCGCGCAACCGCCGCTGACTTCGTACGGGAGGCCTGCCTCGCCGTCGCCGGTGTCCCGGGCTCCTGTCCCCGCGGCGACAGGTTCTGGCGCAGCCGAGGTCGCTGACGACTCGCCCTCACGATCTGTCCTCGCGGTGGGTGTGGCCCGTACGGCGGAGGGGATCGCTGTGAGGGTGGGCGCCCCCGGTGCTGGTGTTTGGTGTGGGAGTGGCGGTGTCGTCTAGGTGCGGGCAGGGAGCCGGGAAGTGGCGAGGCGGGTGGGGACCGCCAGCCAGGCTGCGAGGGGGTGCCGCCCGCACCGCCGCCCCCGATGGCACGGAGGTGACCGTCTCCTGCCACGCCGGAGTGCACGGCACGGACGCGTCCTCGTACGAAGCGGGCCACTGCCCCTCCAGACCGGGCCGCCCCACCCCGTACTGGGCCAGCATCAGATCGAAGACCGTCGTCACCAGCCGTCCGCCCAGACGCACGGCGGGCACCGCCCGCTCCACCACGGCCTGCTCCTGGTCGAAGCGGGGCAGCGCCGCCCGCGCCGTGGCCGCGCCCGGCCGCCCGTACAGGCTCAGCAGCGGATCGATCTCACCCAGATCGAGGTTCCAGCGGCCCTCGCCCGCCTTGCCCCAGCGGTCGCCCAGCGTGCCGTGGGGCACCACCGCCTCGTCCGTGGTCGCGTCCCGCAGCAGCGGCATCCAGCGGCGTGCCTCCGCCGGGGGGCCCTGGGCCAGACCCAGATCCCTGGCCGTGAGGAACGCTCCGGGCACATGGGCGCCCTCGCTCCGTTCCTCCAGTGCGATGAGGAACGGCAGATCGGTGAACTGCTTGACGTACTCGGTGAAGTACGGCACCTGCCGCTCCACGAAGCACTCGCGCAGGATCACATGGCCCATGGCCATGGCCAGCGCCCCGTCGGTGCCCGGGTGCGGGTGCAGCCACTCGTCGGCGAACTTCGTGGCGTCCGCGTAGTCCGGGGAGACCACGACGACCTTCTGCCCCCGGTAGCGGGCCTCGGTCATCCAGTGCGCGTCCGGGGTGCGGGTGACGGGGACGTTGGAGCCCCACAGCATCAGATACGCCGCGTCCCACCAGTCGCCGGACTCCGGCACGTCCGTCTGGTCGCCGAAGACCTGCGGCGAGGCGATCGGCAGATCCGCGTACCAGTCGTAGAAGGAGAGCATCGGAGCGCCGATCAGCGCCATGAAGCGGGCGCCGACCGCGTGCGAGGCCATCGACATCGCCGGGATCGGCGAGAATCCCGCGATCCGGTCCGGGCCGTGCTCGGCGAGTGTGTGCACATGGGCAGCCGCCGCGATCTCCAGGGCCTCGTCCCAGCCGATGCGCACCAGGCCGCCCTTGCCGCGCTCCGACTGGTAGCGGCGCCGCCGTTCGGGATCGCCGGTGAGCTCCGCCCAGGCCGCCACCGGATCTCCCAGCCGCCGCTTCGCGTCCCGGAACATCTCCACCAGCACCCCGCGCGCCATCGGGTAGCGCACCCGGGTGGGGGAGTACGGGTACCAGGAGAACGACGCCCCGCGCGGACAGCCCCGCGGCTCGTAATCCGGCCTGTCGGGCCCCGTGGAGGGGTAGTCCGTCGCCTGCGTCTCCCATGTGATCAGGCCATCTTTGACGTACACCTGCCACGAGCACGACCCGGTGCAGTTGACCCCGTGCGTCGAGCGCACCACCTTGTCGTGGGCCCAACGCTCCCGGTACGGCTGGTCGTTGACCGTCTGATCGGGCCGGAAGACGGCCCGGCCGTCCGGCGTCTCCGGCGCCTGCCGCAGCAGTCTTCCTGCCTGCAGCGGCCGCTCGGCCGCCGCGTCCGCTGCCCGTTCCGCCGTGTGCCTCGCCTTGAAGTGCCGCACGCCCGCGTCCCTTTCCGGAAATGGGCAGGGGCGGTCCTCGTGCACCGGGCCGTCCTGCCGTGACCGCGTCCGCGCGCTAGCTTCCTCCCGCGACTGGTTGTGAACGGAACCTCCTTTTCGCCAGTTGGCTGTATCGGGAAGTTGTTTTTCTTGCCCTTTGCGATAGTTGCATCGTCGCCACCTTGATTTCGACAAGATGTTCGCTGCACGGCAATGGGATCGAAGGGCGCCCTCTCTCGGAGCCGGAGATCTGCACCACCCGGCTCCTCGGCGCATCGCGCCGTCGGCGCACCGCGCGTGAGAGCGGGGGCGCTCGGCGCGCATATCCGACACCGCGTACGTCGATCGTCCCGGCGGGCGGCGTGTACGGGGTCCAGCAGTGCGGGCCGAACGCTCGCCGGATCTCCTCGATGCTGCCGATGTCGCGTACGCCAGGAGACCCAACCGGTCCACGCGCACCTGCTCGACGCGTGCCAGGACCCCGCGCTGCCCCCGCCGGCCGGTGCGGCCGTGGCCTCGATGTCCAGTTCGTGAACAACTCCCGTCTAGCCAGCCGGGTTCAGCGGGTGTTGCATGGCATTGGTCGGGCAAAACTCTGGGGCCACATTCCCCAGGAGTACGGAGGTTCGTCGTGACGTCGGCCGCGCCCCACGGCAGGACCGAAGGTGCGAGCACCGCCGAACAGGTCCTGGCACTCAAGGAAGAAGTCGTGCAGCTCAAGGAGGCGATGACCTCCCGCGCGACGGTCGATCAGGCGATTGGCATCGTGGTCTTTCTGGGCCAGCTGACCCCGGCCGAAGCGTGGGACGTGCTGCGCGAGACCTCCATGCGTACGAACACCAAGCTCCGCCTCGTGGCCGAACAGCTCGTGGCATGGGGGCGCACCGGCCGGCTGGCGCCCGTTCTGCGCAACGAACTGGACCGCCAGCTGACCCTGCGCCGCCAGGAACGCGCCGCGGCCGCCGTCGGGAAACCGGGGCACTGACCCAACTCTGCTGTGCGGTACGGGCGGAGAACCAGGCCGGGCGGAGAACCCAGGCCGGAAGGAGTACCAGGCCGGAAGGGGTACCAGGCTGGAAGGAGTACCAGGCCGGGAGGATCCCACATGCCCACCTGCTCTCCGGGCGAAGCCCACGACCGCTACGCCGCCGTGCTGATCGCCTCCTCCGCCGGAGGTGTCCAGAGCCTCGGAACACTCCTGGGTGGGCTGGCTGCCGGCCTGCCGGTGCCCGTACTGGTGGCCCAGCACCTCCGCCGCTCCCGCGAGACGCGGATCGTCGCCGTTCTGACCCGCTCCACCGCACTTGCCGTCAAACTGGCCCAAGACGGAGAGCGTCCGGCGGCAGGGACTGTCTATATCGCGCCGCCCGACCGGCACTTGTGCGTGCGGACGGCCGGAGTCCTCGAACTGACCCATGAGGACCGGGTCAACTTCGCACGCCCGGCCGCCGACCCGCTCTTCGAGTCGGCCGCGCAGGCATACGGGTCACAGATCATCGCCTGTGTGCTCACCGGAGCCGACAGCGACGGTGCCCGGGGTGTGGCAGCGGTCAAGGCGCGCGGTGGCACCGTAGTGGTGCAGGACCCCGCCACCGCCGCATTCCAGGGCATGCCCAAAGCCGCAGTCGAGACGGGCCAGGTGGACTACGTCCTCCCCCTCGGCGACATCGCACCGGCCATCAGCCGACTCCTTCACGCACGCTGACGGGATGCCCGGCCTCCGCTCAGGCCATCAGGCCCGTCCCTTGAGCCGCATACCGCACGGCCGTACGGGTACTCGGGCGCCCCGGCTCATGGAGGAGGAAGTCATGCCAGTTCGCGAAATGATCGACGCCTATCCGGCACAGATCAATCTCGACCGGGCATCGATCGCCGACGCCGTGCAAGCGCTGGTCGAATGCGCCCAGACCTGCACCGCGTGTGCCGACGCTTGTCTGTCCGAGGAGCGGGTCCCGGAACTGACCAAGTGCATCCGCACCGATCTCGACTGCGCCGACATCTGCGAGGCCACCGGCCGCGTACTGTCCCGGCACACCGGCTACGACGCCAACATCACCCGCGCCCAGCTGCAGGCCTGCGTACAGGCGTGCAACACCTGCGCGGACGAGTGCGAGCACCACGCCAAGGCGCATGAGCACTGCAATCTCTGCGCCCGGACCTGCCGTTCCTGCGCGCAGGCCTGCCAGGCTCTCTTGGACGCGATCGGCTGAACGCGATCGGCTGAACGCGATCGGCTGAACGCGATCGGCTGAAGCTGAAACAGCGCGGGCGCCCCGCCCCGCCCTGTCCGTCCGTAGAAGCCGTGCGCGAAAGGCCGGAACAGGCAGGACAGGGTCATGAACAGGCAGGCCATGAACAAGGCAGGACAGGGCCATTCGGTACGCGGGCGCACGCGGCCGAGTGCCGGGCCCGCACGCGGGCCCGGCCGTGGCGCGATCAGCCGTGGGGCAGGAAGACGGCCCGTACGCAGCCGTCGTCCTTCTTCTCGAACAGCCGGTAGCCCTCCGGTGCCTCCGCGAGGGGCATGGGGTGAGTGGAGAGGTGGGCGGTCTTGATCTCGTCGGCCGCCATACGCTCCAGGAGCATGGGGATGTAGCGCTGGCCGTGCTGCTGCCCCATCCGCAGCGTCAGCCCTTTGTTCATCGCCGCACCGAGCGGGAATTTGTCGATCAGCCCGCCGAAGACGCCGAGGATGGAGACGGTGCCGCCCTTGCGGCAGGCGTGGATCGCCTCGCGCAGCGCCACCGAGCGGTCCGTCTGCAGCCGCAGCGCCTGCTTGGCCCGGTCGTAGGCGTACTGCGGGCCCTTCCCGTGAGCCTCCATCCCCACCGCTTCGATGCACACGTCCGGGCCGCGGCCGCCGGTGAGCTCCCGCAGCGCGCTCCCGATCCCGGTGTCCTCGTAGTTGAGCGGCGTCGCGCCGCAGTGGCGTTCCGCCTGGTCCAGGCGTTCGGGAACACGGTCGATGACGATGACGCGTTCGGCGCCGAGCAGCACCGAGGCGCGCGCGGCCATCTGGCCCACGCCGCCCGCGCCCCACACGGCCACCACATCGCCCTCGTGGACGCCGCCCCGGTCGGCTCCCATCCAGCCGGTGGGCACCGCGTCCGAGGCGAACACCGCCTCTTGGTCGGAGAGCTTGCTGGGTACGGCGAAGGCGCCGCGGTCGGCGAACGGGACCCGGACGTACTCGGCGTGGCTGCCCGCGAAGCCGCCCATCGCGTGCGAGTAGCCCAGGATTCCGGCGGTCGGCCGGCCATAGGCGATCTCGGTGAACGCGGGGTGCGGGTTGGAGTTCTCACACAGCGACCACATGCCCTGCTCGCACTGCCAGCAGCGCCCGCAGCCGAGGATCGGGCAGACCACCACGCGGTCGCCCGTCCGGTGCCGGCGCACGCCCGGTCCTGTCTCGACGATCTCGCCGACGCATTCGTGCCCGATGATGTCCCCGGCGCGCATCGCGGGCACATATCCGTTGATCAGGTGCAGGTCCGAGCCGCACACCGAACTCGCGGTGACCTTCACGACCGCGTCCTGGTCATTGACGATCTTCGGGTCCGGCACCGTCTCCACCGCGAGTTTGCCCACTCCGGTCCAGCACAGCGCCTTCACAGCAGTCCCTCCTTCGCCGCACGCCGACCGGCCAGGCCGAGCGCACGACCGCCCAGCCTGCGGCGTCCGTGCGGCTGCCCTTCGGTGGACAACACCTCGTCGGTCTCGATGAGTTGCTTGAACTCGCGCAGCACCGTACGGATGCGCTGATCCGTCGAGGAGCCCTTAACGCTCCGGACCGTCTCTGCCGCGCCGCCCGGACCCTTGCGCCGGGCGGCGATCTCCGTACCGCGCCCGCCCGGAGCGTCGGCACAGCGGATCTCCACGTCGTCACCGAGACCGTCGAGCGGTGGCGGCAGCTTGCCGTCGGGCAGCAGCTCGGTGCGCGGCCGGCCGACCGTGACCACATGCCAACGGCCCTGCTCCGCAGCCGGTGAGCCGCTCCTCTTGGCCCGTACGGCGGCGACAGCGCCGCCTATCGCGGCCGCGGCGGCCAGCACTCGTGCTGAGTTCTTGACGCGCATGGTGGGTCACCCCTTTCCGTGGCCTGACCGCGAGTGCCCCACGCGGCCCGACGAAAACGCCATCGAAGCGTCGGCGAGCGCGCACCCCCAACGCGCGGATGAATCGCAGCAGTTGCCTGTGCCGGGTGACGCCCCGGCTGTCGCCCAGTGCCACGAGACGGCCGGCGAAGAGGTACGCGGACGCTCCGTACGGTGTCCGGGGCGCTCCCCCGTAGGGAGGGGAAGCTGACCGCTGGGCTTGAGGCTGCCGCAGCGGCCGCTTCTGCCGTCCTGACCAGGGCCGGTACAGACCGGCCCGGTGATGCACTCGTGAGGGAGACGGCGATGGCCTGGCCGATCGCGGGGGTTGCCCGGATGTCGGGTGTGACGGCCCGGACGCTGCGGCACTACGACGATATCGGCCTGCTGCCGCCGGCGCGGATCGGTATCAACGGCCACCGCTATTACGAGGAGCGGCAGTTGCTGCGGCTGCAGCAGATCCTCGTACTGCGGGCGCTGGGCCTGGGACTGCCCGACATCGGCCGGATCCTGGCCGCGCAGGCCGACGAGCTGGAGGCCCTGCGCGGCCACCACCGCCGGCTGCTCGCCGAGCGCGACCGGCTGGACACCCTGGCCGCCACCGTCTTTCGCACGATCACCGAACTGGAACGGTCCAGGAAGGAGGGCATGCCCATGACCAGCACCAACCGACCGGGGAACCTCTTCGAGGGCGCCCGGTCCGCCCCGTACGAGGAGAGCCTGCGCGACTTCCCGGAGCTCGCCGGGGACATCCGGCGACGCACGGCGACGATGAGCCGGGCCGAGATCGCGGCCGGGCAGCGCGAGCGCACCGCGCAGATCATCCGGCTGGCCGAACTGCCGGCCGCCGGGACGCCGGCCGATGCCGATTCCGTACGGGCCGAGGTGGATTCCCAGTA
The DNA here is from genome assembly GCF_058245575.1 of Streptomyces sp. UF-297. Taxonomy (NCBI): domain Bacteria; kingdom Bacillati; phylum Actinomycetota; class Actinomycetes; order Kitasatosporales; family Streptomycetaceae; genus Streptomyces; species Streptomyces sp. UF-297. The sequence goes on from NZ_JBSIBZ010000005.1 coordinate 134,867, forward strand.
CCGCAAGCCGGCCGCGATACACGCGGTCTCCGCCGAGGAGTACCGGGCGATCGGGCGTTCCTGCGTGACCGATGAGCAGTGGCACGCGGCATACGAATCGATCGCGCCGGGCCTGGCCGCGTACCAGCGCGACGCCATCGAGGCGTACGCCACCGCCCGGCTGAGCTGAATCGGGCGGGCCGCCGCCGCGGACCTGCGCTCGCGGCGGCGGCCCGTGCCAGGCCGGGGGAATCGCAGAATCCCCGAGGTTCGCGCGGGCCGCCTCCCCGCCCAAGGCCTGCCGGGATTTGTCATGTGCGTGGCTAGACCTCCGGGCATCGTCGGCCCAGGGTGGTCTCTCCTACCCGCGCGGAGGGAGCCGGCAGTGAGACGAAGACGATTCGTGGCAGGGGGCATCGGCGCGCTTTCGGGTATCGCGCTCGGTTCGGTCGCGGCCCGGGCCGATGGGCTGTCGTCCCGTACGCAAGGCTGGCAGGCCGTACCGGCGCCCGGCAGCACCCCGGCGGCGCAGCTGCGCCGGATCGCCGCTGCCGGGCCCCAACTGGCCTGGGCCGTCGGCGAGGAGGGCCTCTCCGGGCCGACGCGGGGACGGGCGCTGGCCATGCGCTGGAACGGCCGTGCCTGGTCGAAGACCGACCTGTCGCATCTGAACTACGCCGGTCGGCTGAGCGATGTCGCCGGTGTCTGCGCCACCGCGGCGTGGAGTGTGGGGCTGCCCGCCGGGAACGCCAGCCCACTGCTGCGCTGGGACGGGGCCACCTGGCGCGAGGCCGCCTTTCCCGGCAGGGGCGAACCGGGCGTCAGGCTGGAGTCGGTGGCGGTGGGACCCGACCGGCGGGTGTGGATCTGCGGCACCCGAGGCGGCGCCGTCCGTTTGCTGCACGGGGACGGGCGCACCTGGCGATGGCTGGACCCGCTGCCCGTCACGAGCGCGAACCTGTACCGGGTCGTGGCGCGCTCGCCTGGCGAGGTCTGGGTGAGCGGCGACCAGTCCAGCGGCGGCGGGTGGTCCGGACTCGTGGCCCGCTGGAACGGGGCGTGGACGGTCCTGCCCCCGATCGCGGGCCTACGCCTGGGCATCAGCGATCTGCACGCGGCCGCCGCGGACGACGTCTGGGCGGTGGGCACCGAGGCCGGAGCCGGCGGACCGCCGGGACGCCCCGGCAACCCTGCCCTGGCCCACTGGGACGGTACGGCCTGGACGCGCCTCCAACCGGGCTTCACCATCGGGGCGTTGAGCGGAATCGCGGGCGACGCGCAGGGTCGCGCCGCCTGGATCTCCGGCTGGAACTACCAGGACCAGAGCCGCAGCACGTACCTGCGCCGGGACGGCAGCGCGTGGACCGTCGTACGCGGCCCGGCCGGTACGGCCCCGGCCCCGTACCTGAATGACGTGACACCCATTCCCGGCACCGCCGGATTCTGGTCGGCGGGCATGACGAGTCCCACTGCGGCGCCTCCGACCGAGGCTTACACGGAACGCCTGGCGGCCTGACGCGATTCGGGTCCGGATACAGGAGGGGCACTCTCGACCCGTGTGAGGGCTGAGCGCCCTTCCTGAGCGCGCCTCGGTGCGTGCCGGGTGATCTGTGACGTTGACGGCAGGTCACAGAATTCCTTTAGCGCTGCGATTACGCCAAGTTAAGCTTTGCCCTGCACCCTTCGGGCCGGTCCCGGGGTGCTTTCTCCTGTCGAACCTTTCGGAATTGGACGAGCCTTGCGTACCAGATCCCCGCGCACGAAGACCCTTCGCAACATAGCCACGGTTTCCGCGCTCGCCATCGGTATCCCGCTGCTGTCGGTGCCCGGCGCCACCGCCGCCGACGCCGCTCCCGTTTCGCTGACGACCACGTTCAACGACCCGACCGGAACCACGGCGCAGCAGAATGCCATCCGCGATCATCTCGTGTCGCTCATCGACCGCGCGGAGCCCGGATCGGTCATCAACGGCTCCATCTATCTGTTCAACGACGATCCGGCCGGCGACGCCTTGGTGAGGGCTCATCAGCGCGGTGTCAAGGTCAAGATGATCGTCGACGGTCAGAACACCGTCGGCGATCCGGCGAAGACCGGGTCGGAATACCCGAAGCTCGCGGCCGCCCTGGGCACCGACACCAGCGGAGAATCGTTCATCCTGGCCTGCCCCGCCACCCGCGGCTGCATAGGCAACCGAAAGCTCAGCACCGGCCGGGCCATCAACCACAACAAGTACTTCCTCTTCTCCAAGACCGGCGGGACCGAGAACGTCGTCTTCCAGACCTCGGCCAACCTCACCAAGACGCAGCGGGTGACGTACTTCAACAACGCGGTCACCATCCCCGACGACGGCTCCGGCCTCTACGCCAACTACCTGGGGTATTGGAAGGACCAGCTCGACAAGGGCTCCCGGGGCAGCGGCCAGGCCGACTACTACACGTCGCAGAAGAGCGGCCCGTACAAGACCTACCGCTTTCCGCGCCGGGAAACGAACGGCACCACCCCCACCACCGACCCGAAGACGGACACCATCTTCTCGGCCCTCAACAATGTCGACTGCGCCGGTGGCCGTACGCAGATCCGGGTCGCCATGTACATCTTCACCCGCGCTCATGTGGCCGAGAAGATGGCCGACCTGAAGAAGGCGGGCTGCCAGGTGGAGCTCGTCCAGAGCGATGAAGCGAAGGTTTTCGGAAAGACGGTGCAAAGCGCGGTCACCGGAAAGCTCAGCTCGCTCACACGGTGCATGGCGACCGCGCAGAATCCGGGCGAGAAGCCGCGGCCGATCACCATTCACTCCAAGTACCTCCTCATTGAAGGTACTTACCGGGGTGTCAAGAACAGCAAGCTGGTCTTCACCGGCAGCCACAACTTCTCGTACCCCAGCCTGCGCGCCCACGACGAGACCCTGCTGAAGATCGACAATGCGGCGGTCTACGACCAGTTCAAGTCCAACTTCAACACCATCAAGAACAACCCGTACTGCGCGGCCTGAGTCCGGCGCTCTTTCCGCCCGGCGCCCCGCGATCGAGCGATCCGGCCCGGGCGGAGAGCTGCCCCCGGAAGGCCCGCGCCTGCTGGTGCTGCTGAGGTTCTCTCCCGGCCGGCAGTAGCAAGATCACTGGCCTGTCCTCGGTCCGCCGACGCCGCTCGCGCGCGGGCCCGTACCTGGACGCGAAAGATTTCTTTGGCCATCGGTCACATCACTCTCTCGCGGTGCGTCAGAGCGGTGACAGCGACACGCAACCCCAAGGAGACGGCCATGGCTGCACGTTCGATCACGGCGGAGATCCCGATGGTTCCGCGGATGCCCGAGGATCCTGCACAGCTCGTTCCCGAGGTGGCGGAGGTGTCGGCGGCGCTGTTCAAGGCCACCGGCAACGGGTCGGTGCCACGCTCCACCATCAGCCTGGTTCAACTGCGTGCCGGCCAGATTGTCGGCAGCACTTACCTGACCGTTCTGCACACGGGCTTCCTGCGCAAGGCAGGGGAGTCGGAGGAGCGGATCACGTCGGTGGCGTCCTGGCAGGACTCGCCGTACTTCACCCCTGCCGAGCGCGCCGCACTGGCATTGGTGGAGGCCGTACTTCAGCCCTCCGCACACGGCGAGAGGGTCTCCGACGAGCTGTACGCCCAGGCAGCCGAGCACTACGAGGCCAAGGCGCTCGCCACCTTGATGTTCGCGATCGGCCAGGTCAACTTCTTCATCGCCGTAGCTCTCATCGCCAAGCCGGTGCCCGGCCGCTCCTTCACCGAACCGTGGAAGTAGGGCCACCCGTGCCAGGTCCTGCGGCTGACGGTTGAGGCGGGACCCGATCCCAGCACGGGTGGATCCGTATGGCGCGCCAGACGCCCACTGGCGCGTCACACGACTCACCGGACCGCTCCGGAGGCGCGTGGGGCATGCCCGCCCGCGGCATAGCTCCGGCGACTACTGCTCAGGTCTGTTCAACTCACCTGCTCCGGCGCGAAGTAGTCCCGCAGCCGAGCGATCTTCCCGTCGCGGATGCGGAAGATCTGTACCAGCGAGACCGCCACGTCCGCTCCGTTCGCGTCGAAGACCGTGTCGATCTCGGCGATGAACACGTCGGGGTCGGCGGTGGTGTGCAGTACGTACCCGGACTTCTCCAGATTCGGCGTTCCCAGGTCGTTCCCCTGCCGCTCGTAGTACGCCGCCATTGCCCTGCGGATCTCCTCGCGCCCTTCCAAACGCCTGGGGAAGGCGGCATCGGCGGGCACGAGCGGTGCCTCGAAGACGCCGTCCTCGGTGAACATCTCGGCCAGGGCATCAGCATTGCGGGTCAGGGCACCGGCGTAGACGTAGCTTTCGAAGATCTCTTGCGCGGATCCGGACACGGCAATCTCCTTGGAAGCAGACACGGATACTGAGACGGATGGCCACCCCATTACAGGGTGGGTCACTGTGCTGGCCGATCGATGCGGTAGAGATAGTGAGTGCGGCCGTCGACGGGATTGTCCGGTTCCAGGGCGCCCTCGGCGGCTCGGCGCAGTCCGGCCTTTTCCAGTATTCGCCAGGATGCCCGGTTGGCCGCTGATACCGGCACCAGGACGCAGGGGGCATCGGGGTGGTCGTCCCAGGTCGTCCGGATGACCGATCGGACCATTCGTGTGCCGAGTCCTTGGCCGGTCAGCTGGGGCTCACCGATCAGATAGTCGATGGTCATGGCCTCGTCGGGCACCGTGACGATGGCGGCGAGCTCGGCCAGGTACTCGGGGTAGTCGGACAGGCGGGAACGCTGGACCAGGCCGATCGGTCGGCCGTCGAGGTAGGCCAGCAGGTCCTCCGACGGCTCCTCGCCGTTGACGGCGGGGCCGAAGTCCCGTACCACCGCCTCGATGGAGGTCTCGTGGTTCCACCATCGGGCTACATGCGGCTGCTCCAGCCAGTGCTGCAGCAACGGGAAGTCGTGCTCGGCGAGGCGACGCCAGGTGATCATCGGGATGCCTCCGGTGAGCGCGGAGGTAAGGAACGCTCCACGGACTTGGTCTGTTGGTTGCGGCGGGCGGGCGGGCGGGCGGGCGGGCTCTGCGGCGCGGCAGGTGTTTTGTTTCACCCTGGACTCCGAGGTCCGGAGCAGAGCCCCATTTTCGGGAAGTGGCGGGGCAGGGAGCAAGGCCGGGCCGTACGTACGGGCGTGTCGTGAACTGGCCCTGTTTCCTTGCCTGTTCGGGAGCGCCATCGTCATCGCCTTCGCCGTCAAGTGCGGCTGTTGCGCCGGGTGATCTCCAAGAAGGCGGCGTCAGCCCGTTGGTGGGCAGAGGTCAAATCCGGGGCGTCAGCAGGTCGTTGAGTTCGGCTTCGAAGAGGAGGGCGGGGTCGAAGCGCATTCCGGCGAAGTGGCCGGCGAGTTCCAGGGACAGGACGCCGTGCAGGCGGGTCCAGACGGTCAGGGCCCGGTGGAGGGCCGCAGGCGGGGCGGGGTGGCCATCGGCCCAGTCCCGGTGTTCTTCCAGGTGGGTGCTGAACGGGGTCGCGGGGCTGTCCGGGGCGAGCGCCGTGCAGGCGTCGAGCAGGGCGGTCATGATCTCGCCGGAGATGCCGGTGATGTCCTCGGGGGCGTGGTAGCCGGGGACGGGGGTGCCGTAGATGAGGAGGTACCGCTGGGGGTGCTCCAGGGCCCAGCCGCGCAGGGCGTGTGCCAGTGCGGCCACGTCGGCACCGTTGGCGGAGGCCGCGTGGATGGTGTCGGCGAGGCTTCGGTACGCGTCCCGGATGAGCTCGGTGATCAGCTCGTCGCGGCTGGCGAAGTAGCGGTAGAGCGCGGGTCCGCTCATGCCCATCTGTTTGGCGATCGCGTTGAGGGAGAGGGCTGAGGCCCCCGCCGTGGCGATCTGCTCCCAGGCGCGTTCCTTGACCTCCGCGCGCACCTGGGTGCGATAGCGCTCGCGCGGCGTCTTCGCGTCCGTATTCGCCATGGTCCGCCGCCTTCCCCCAGCATGTGGCTACAGATTCAAGATTTAGTTAGAGGTTATCACGCAACCCGTTGACCTCCCGGTCCGCACTGCGTTACAACTTCTAACGAACGCACGAGCATCTAGCTCAGCACGGAGTGCGCGGTCCGGCCGCGCACCCGTGCACGCCACCGGATGAGGAGACCTCCATGACCACCACGGTCGAGTTACACCCCGCCCGCACAGGCCGGCGCGTTCCGCTGCCGGTGACCGTCTCCGCCTGGGCGGTCCCCGTCATGGTGATCGGTCAGTTCGCCCTGCTCTCGGGCATCCCCGTCGTGATCGCGCTGGCCGGCGCACTCCTTCGCGTCCCCGACCGGGCGGTCCGCTGGGCGGCCACGTCGGTTGCTGCCACGTACGTGATCCCGCTCGTCGTATGGCTGACGCGGCCCGACGGGGCGCAGAGCCTGTCCAAGGACATGCACCCCGTGTTCGTCGGGCTGATGGTTGCCGCGTCCGCCGCCCTCGTCGTCACCCTCCACCGAGCCCGGTCCCGGCGCCTCCCCGTGCGGTGAACGCGCGCCGCCCAGGTTCGCTGCACCGCCTCCACCGCCAGCCGCGCCGCCGGCGTGACGCAGGGCGCCGAGCGCCCGGCAGGTGTGTACGCCGGACAGGTCGCCCGCGACCGATGACGCGTCCGCCTGGCGATCCAACAGGCGACCCCAAGAGGTAACGCTCGATCAACAGGCACCACGCACCTGGCAGTTGACCGTCCAGCAATTGACAAGGAGAACGCCATGTCCGGCATCCGCAGCACCAGCATCCGAGCCGCCCTCTTCGCCGTCCCGCTCGCCCTCGTCGGCATCCTCGGCACCGCCGCAGCGCCCGCCGGGGCCACTCCCCACCACCCCGGCACGTCCCTCACCTGCCGCGGGGAAGGCGTCGACCCCGACGCGCGAGTCCGCTACAAGACCGAGACCGTCATCAACGCGCCGCTGCACACCATTTGGAAGCTGCAGACCGACGTGGAGCGCTGGCCGTCCTGGCAGGCGCCGGTCAAGACCATAGAGCGCCTCGACCACGGCCCCTTCCGGGAGGGGTCCGCGTTCCGGTGGACGACCCCGGTGCCCCCCAACCCGACCCCCGCCACCAGCCTGGAGATCACCTCGACCGTGGAGCAGCTCAAGCGCAACTCCTGCATCCGCTGGACCGGGCCCGCGATCGGTGAGGGACTGCACATCGACGGTGTCCACGTGTGGAACTTCACCAAGGTCAAGGGCGGCGTCCTGGTGCGTACGGAAGAGACGCACACCGGCCCCCAGGTCGATGCGGACGTCCCCACCGCCACCAAGATCCTCCGTGCGGGTCTCGAAGGATGGCTGCGCGACCTGAAGACCACCGCCGAAGCCCGCACCCACGACCAGCGCCACTGACCCACGCGCCAGGCCCACGCACCAGAGCCGCACCCGCGCCGCCGCCCTCCTCGACCCCATGGTGAGGAGGGCGGCGGCGCGGCCGTCTAGGAACAAACGGTGGCCGCCGAGGTGTCGGGGAGGAGGCGGGGCCAGTCGTTGGTTCTGCTTTCCTCGCAGATGCGGGCGGCGGTGGTGTCGGCGCCCGTGCTCCACAGGAGCGTGCTGCCGGTGTGGTCGGCGGAGGCCAGGTAGTGGCTGCCGGGGGTGGGGGAGAAGGCCAGGTCGGTGATGGCGTTGGTGTGGCCGCCGCGCCAGCCCCGGCCAGTGGGAGAGAGCGGAGACCGAGATGCGCGCCGTCACGTACGCAAAGCCGTGGTCCGGCCTACGCCGCGCAGAACTCGTTGCCTTCCGGGTCGAGCATGATCCACCAGTGTCCGGCGGGCCCCTTGTCGAGTTCGCGGACGCGGGTTGCTCCCAGGCCCTCCAGCCGGGCCACCAGGGCTTCGAGGTCGCCAGGCTCGCTGTGGATGTCGATGTGCAGACGGTTCTTGCCGGACTTGGCTTCGGGTACGTCCTGGAAGAGCAGCCGTCTGCCGCGGCCGACGCCGCTGGTCTCGTCGTACGGGTCCTCGGGGTGGCGGATCGCGGCGAAACCGCGGAAGGTCTGGCGGCCGCCGTGCTCGACGATTGCCTCCTCGCTGATATGCCCGGCGGCCAGCAACTGCTCGATGAGAGTGCTGGGGTCTTCCACCTCGTACTCCAGGGCCGCGGCCCAGAAGTCCGCGAGAGCGGATGCGTTCGTGCTGTCGATGACCAACTTCCAACCCAATGTCATGGGGCCAGTTATATAGGCCCCGGACATGGCAGGCGTCAGCCGGATCTCGGCTCGCACCAGCGAGATCATGGCGGCAGTGGAAGACGGAAGCGGCGCCACCACCTTGTGTCTCCGCGTGTTCGTGTCTCGGCTGGGGCGCCGGCGGTGGTCTCGCAGACCGGCGGGTACTGCTGGTCCTCGGCCCGCCGACCAGAACCCCGATCACCAGATGGACGCCCAGCTGCGGGCCGGCATGGACAGTGACCACTTCCACGGCGGCACTGCGGTGAGTTATTTCTGCGGACAGAGGTGTGTCTGTACCGCAGTGAGGACTTTCTCGGACTGCATGGGGTTGAACTGCGTTGCACCGGAGAAGCGGATTCGCTCGTGGTCTGCCCGCTCCGACCGCCGCCACCAGGTGCCCCGCCCACAAGGCCCAGTTGATCCGGATTTCCCTGGCGGGGAATGCGGGTACCCGTGGCCGGGTGCGCGGTCGGGCGTGGGGAGGAGACGGGCCATGAGCAATGAGCTGACGGTGGTTTCGGCTTTTGTGGTGGGTGCCATTGCGGCGATGGTCGTGGTGGTTGTTGTTCTGTTGGTGAGGCTGGTGCGGGCGCGGCGGATTCTGCGTGATGCCGGGGTGCCGTTGCACAACAAGGCGGCCTATTGGGGTGCGTTGATCTATACGTTCTCTCCTGTCGACCTGCTTCCTGATCCCGTCTATCTCGATGACATCGGGATTCTGTTGCTGGCGCTGCGCTCGCTGCATGCGGCGGTGAAGCGGGGCGGGGGAGAGGAGCCGAACGGGGGAGATGACCGAGCGGTGCTTCGGTAGCGGTTCGGTGGGCTTGGGCAGGCGGTGCGGTGGCTGCGGGGGCGCGGTGCGGTGGTGTGTCGGCGCGGAGGGGGAGATCAGGCCTCTGACCTGGGGGTGAGGGGTGGCGGGCGCCGGGAGAAGGGATCGGGCGGTGGGTGGTGGGTGCTCCGAAACCTCCGAGTCCTCTGGGTGCGATTCGTCCCTGAGCGGCGTTCGTGGTCGTGGTGCGGGTGGCTTCTGGCGTCCTATGGAAGTGGCCCGGAAGGAGACACCGGGAGCAATCACCACGAACGCAAGAGAAAGCGGAGGAGAGCATCATGAACGAGAACCTCGCCGGTCTCGACCTGTACGCGGAGGACGAGGGCCTGGAGGGGCTGTGGGCCGAGGAACTGCCCGCGGCGGGTAGCCCGTCGTCCACGCTCGGCACGGCCAGCACGCAGTCGACGCTCGCCTGTCCGTTCAGCACCGCCGGATCCGCGGCGACGGCGGGCAGCGCCGGCTGAGGCCGGATGCGCTCACGTCGAAAAGGAGGCTCCCGCCACCGTTGGGCGGCGGGAGCCTCCTTTGCGTGGTCCGTACGGTCAGGCGGGGTGACCGACGGCGAAGGCGAACAGCGCGGTTTCGGTGAGGCCGTCGATTGCGGCGCGCTCGCGCAGTACGTGGGGGAGCACCCCGGCGAACCCGGCTCCGGCCAGTTTCTGCTCCGTGGCCGTGAGCCACATGGCCTGGACCGACGCGCCGGCGCGGGTGAGCAGGCGCCGGTAGCCGTGCGCCCCGCGAGCGGCCAGTTCCTGCGCGAAGTCTCCGGTCATGAGGATGAGCGCGGCCGCGTCGGCGAACTCGCGTTGCAGTACGAACTCCGACAGCTCGCTGCGTGCGTGGATGGGGCCGACGGGCTGGAGGCAGGCGAGCTCGTGCCGGTAGCGGTGGATGGCGAGCGGCACCTGCGCCACATTCGATGTGACGACGAGAGCCTGGAGCGGCGTCTCGGTCGGCGCGCGCAGCGCGGCGTCGGCATCCGTCGCGGCCCGCAGCAGCCGGTGCAGGGTGGCAGCCTTCAACGGCAGGTCGGAGTAGGCGCGTTGAGACCTCCGGTGGATGACTGCTTCGAGTGGGGCTGGGGGCGAACTCGCGGCGGTCTGGCGGCCGGTGGTCAGGGGATGGAAGCGCACCTCACCCGTGGGGCGGGGGCGGGGAGGCAAGTGTCTTGATGTGGCGGTGCCTTGGGGGCGAGAGTCGCGGAGTTGCGTCAGTATCTGGTCGACCAGGGCGTGTCCGGGCGGCACCAAGGCTGCGTTCGCAGGGTGGTGTTGTTCTTCGCGGTCGGTGTTCTGGGGCGGGGATGAGGCGGGCATGGGGGTTTTCCTTTCGGGGGCGCTCACGCGGCAGGAGTGGAGGTGGTTGCCGGGCGCGGGGGGAGGGTCAGCATGGCGATGCCGGTGATCGGCTCGTAGTGGTCCGGCAGGCCGAGGGCGGTGGCGGCGGACGCGTCGTCCCACTCGGCGGCGGGTGCGCAGATCAGACCCAGTGCGCTGGAGACGGTGAGAAGCTGCTCCAGGGCTACGCCGGCGTCGAGCAGACACACGCGCAGGGCGAACGTGCGGTACTTGGAGGCGACGCGGTGGAATCCGGCGGTCAGCACGATCGCCGCGGCGCCCTGGCCCGCCTGGAGGCCGTCGAGCGTGCGGCGGGCAGCGGCGGTGTCCAGCTCACGGATGCGGGAGAGGCCGTGGGTGAAGGGGTCGTAGAAGTGAACTCCCTTGGAAATGCCGGGGAGTTTGACGTTGATCAGGTACGCCTGTGGTGATCCCAGGTTGCCGCCGGTGGGCGCGTAGCGGCGTACCGCCGTCTCCGGTGATCCTTGTACGGCGGGCCCGCGCAGCCCGAAGGCCGTACCGAGCAGTGCCGCGACGCGGGCCTTCATGTCCAGCGGGCTGGGAGCCCGGGCGGCCCGTCGCAGAGCGGTTTCCACGGGCGGCAGGGCGAGCATCGGCGCGTTCGCGTACGCCTTGTGGTCCCGCTGCTTGAGCCGGTTGCGGACCTCGTAGTGCGCCTGGTGGGCCCTGGGGCTGGTGTCCTCCCGCGGCGGGAAGGCCACCGCCTGGTCGTATGTGTACGGGGCGGGAAAGGGGCCGGTGATCTCGGCGAGCCCGGGTACGGGCGGCAGGCAGTGGCGGCAACCGACCTTGCGTACCAGGGGTGTTGTCGTGGTCGTGCCCGCCGCGAGGTCGATGACGGCGCCGCCCTGGCGGCTGAGGGGAGTGCCGATGCCTGCCACCAGATGGAAGATCTCGGTCGCGGCGAGGGGGAGCCATCCGGCGGTCGAGGTGGTGGCCGTACCGCTGTCCCGGGAGGCCGGTGCGTGACCGGTCCCCGCGCGGTAGCAGCGGAAGCACGCCGTGACGGGCCGGTGGAAGCGGGGGCCTATCCGGTGTTGCCCACCCGAGCGGTGCAGGTGGATCCAGGGGAGGTCGAGCGGCGTGCAGATGGCGTCGATGACTGTGAAGAATCGGTCCGAGGCGGCTCCTCTGGGGCCGTCCCACACCGCCGCGACCAGCACCTTGCGGACGTCGGGCGGCAGGGCCCGCGCCAGGTCCCGGGGGCGGGAGAGGGGGTACGCACGCACGCCGCACGAGGTCAGCAGGCCGGTCAGCCGGTCCGCGTCGGCGCGCTGCCCGGCGACCACCTGGACGACGGTGGTGCTCAGCGCGCGTTGCAAGGAGGCGGGGCCAGGGTGGATCCGTGTCGTGTCGATCAGCCGGGTCGCGAGATCCGTGACGCCGGGCGGCACCGGGGAGTGCGGGTCGGGGACGCCGTCGACGAGCAGGCCGCGCGTGTAGAGCAGGGCCACGACGGCGGCGACGGAACCCGCGGGCGCCTGGACGGCTCCGGCGATCGTGTGCACCGTACGCGTTCCGTCGAGCAACGGCAGGATGCGGGGCAGTAGTTCGGTGGCCGCCTTGCCGCGGAACACCTGCCGCCCGGCCGCACCGTCGATGACGAGCCCCGCCGTGAAGGGCACGCAGACGGCACCGGGCACCAGAGCGGGGCGTTCGGGCACGCTGAACTGCTGGTCCTGGCTGACGGCGCTGAGCATGTCGGAAGCCGAGACGAGATGCGGCCCGCCGGGCGTGGGAAATTCTTTCAACTCGTGTTCTGTGGCGTCTGGTTGAGAAGTTGGGGCGGTTCGCGGTCCCGTGGAAGAGCGGACGGCGGGCTTGGTCGAGGGCATATCGGTGGTTCCTGTTCGCATGGGGGAGGCGCGGTGGGTCAGGCCCGTTCGGCGGCTGTCGCAGCGGCCGCCGACGCCGCGACCGGCAGCAAGTCGGCGTATCCGCGGGCTTCTTCGGACCGCCCCGTGCCGCACCGAGGGCAGCGGTGAACCCCCACGGTGCGGCTGCGGCTCGTCCGGAGGGTCAGCAGATCGACCTGGAGCACCGCGCCGGGCTCGCGCGGGGGAGCGGGGCGCAGTGCGTCGAGGGCCAGCTCGGCGGCCAGGGCGGCATGGGCGGGGAGCACCCCGCGCGGCCCGTCCTGGACGTGCGCCCGATAGTGCTCCTCGATGACGGCATCGCTGCTGGCCCGGCCCGGCACGGAGTGCTGTCGCACCCGCGCCAGATAGCACGCCGAACAGGGTGCGCCGAGGCGGCTCAGCGGCCCGACCCGCAGCACCGGCAGATCCAGGACGAGCGGCAGCGAGCACGCGCCACGGCCGCGCGCGAAGCGGTCCAGCGACTCCTCCTCGTACCGCGCGATCCTGCCGCGCGCAAAGACATACGCATCGGCCGTCGGCAGCCGGCCCAGCTCGTTGCGGGATACGGTCCGCAGTTGCCAGCGTCCCAGCGCGGCGGACTCCAGGGCCGCTGCGACGGCCTCGGCGAAGGCGTCGGTGGCGATCACGTACAGACTCTTCACGGTGGTTTCTCTCCTCGGTCTCCGCTGCGGGTGTCGGGCGTTCGGCGGCTTCCGTCAGGCGAAGGGCTGGGGGTACGGGTTGAGCCGGTCCTCCGGCAGCGCGCGCCGCCCCATGGCCGTGGGCGCGTCGTACAGGCGCGGGTGCCCGCGGTACTGGGCGAGGTGGACGAAGGACAGCGGCATCAGCCCGGGCACCACCGTGCGCACCACCCGCATCCCGGCGCGCAGCGCCTCGTCGCAGGTGAGGTCGACGGCGTAGGCGTCCAGGCCGCGGGATGTCAACCGGCCCAGCAGATACCGCAGTTCCTCGTCCCCCGTGGCGAAGTGCCGCCGGGGCAGCTCGCTCAGCCGCACCGAGTGCGGACTGTCCAGCAGGAAGCCGAAGGCGTCCGCGCGCTCGGGCGCCCCCATGTACAGGGCGCCGTCCCACACGTTGCTGAAGGCGGCGGTGTCCTGCCGCGCCGGGGTACGGCTGCGCGCGGTCAGACCGATGTGGGAGGAGGCGACCTCGCGATAGGTCTTGGCCACCGCCACCACGGGGTCCGGCTCGGTGGCGCACATGACCAGGGTGCGGATCTGCGGGTGATGCAGCAGCTGCTCCACGGCATACACCGTCGGGACACCCACGTCCGTGGTCGCGTCGAAGAGATGCAGGCGGGTGTGGCTGTGCTCCGAACGCTCCATCGCCTCGGCCAGCTCCGGCGGACACTCGTCCGGTTCGATGCGCGGCAGCGCCAGTCGCTGCAGCCAGGTGAGCGCGATGGCGTCCCGCTCGATGACCTCGGCCAGCCCCTTGGCCAGTGCGGTGGCCAGGTCCGGATGGGCGGCGCAGCCCGTCGAGATCTGGTTCCACCAGCGCTCGCCCGGAAGGTCGGCGCGATAGTGCAGATACACCATGACCGCCGGTATCCACGCCGGGCGGCCGGTGGTCAGATGCACCCCGCGCACCCATCGCTGCGGCAGTGACTTGTCCGGTACGCGCAGCGGACATCCCGGGTGCCCGGCCTCCCGCTCGGAGACACGGGGACAGTCGTCGAGGTCGACCAGGTGCTCCCCGTCCGCCTCCAGTTCCCGCGCCGTGGCCACCCGCATGCTGTCGCGGTCGTACACGGTGGAGGCGTACCGCTCCAGCGCCTCCGCGATGCACAGCCAGGAGGCGCGGTCCGGTTCCAGCGATCCGCCCGCGCCGTCCAGCGTCGCGTACGTCCCCGCCATCTCGAACTCGCGGCACCAGTCCGCCACTTCGGGCAGTACGGCGGAGGTGTCGCCCAGGGATGCGGTGGCGACGGCGAACCTCGGGTCGCCGGGCGGGGAGGGGAGTGCGGAGACATGGGAGACCAGTCCGCCGTGCGGCGACACCAGGCCGCGCAGCCGCGCAGGTGTGTCCTGCGGGGTTGTCTGACGGTCCTCAAGGCTGGGGCGCATGGGGTCCTCCAAGGGGGTGGGGGTGATGAGAAGCGCTGGTCAGCGAGTGATGCAGGACGGCAGCCGCCACTGCCTCCTGTGCCGGTGTCACGCCCAGCCGGTTGTTGGCGAGGTGCAGATGGTGGAAGAGCAGATAGCGGTCCAAGTCGGCTGTCCTGCCGGGTGGTTGGCCGAGTGCGGCTGCGGTGTCGGCCAGGGTTCGGTGCAGGGCGGGCCGCCGCTCCAGTTCCCGTACGGCCCGGATCGCGGCGGCGCCATGGGCGCGGGCCCGCTGGAAGGCCGCGATCCTGCCGCCCGACCAGTACCAGGCGTAGTGGTACAGGAAGGACGCGCGCTCGGACGGCGGCAGGCGCTCGGCGGCCAGCCGCACGAGGGCGGTGGCGTACAGGTGCCGGTCCGGCCAGTAGTCGGTGGCGGCCAGCTCCAGGGCCAGTTCACTGGTGTGCTGCTGGACGGCCTCGGCGCGGTCGACGCCGTCCGGGCCGCGGTACTTCGCGTACTCCGGCTCGTACACGTGGTAGGAGACGGTGCGACCGGCGAAGGCGCGTTCCGCGAGGTCCTGGACCGTGGCGAGGGCCGGCAGTGTGCCGCGCAGGCGCAGCCGCAGATGCCATCCGGCGATGTCGTGCCAGCGCAGGAAGAACCAGCGATCGGCACCCGCCGCCCGTGCCGTCGGCAGCAGCTCGCGCACCGGCCCGGCGACGAGCCGCTGGACGCCGACGGCGTCGTCTGCCGCGATGCGCAGGCAGAGCCAGTCCTGAGCCTCCCTCATATCCCGGCTCCTTGAGGTGAGTTATGCAGGGCAGGGGCACCGGTGAGGCGCACCGAGGTGAGGAACTCCGTGGCGCGCGGCGCTCCCTCGTCATCCCGCACCCAGCAGCCGTCCGTGCCGGGCAGCACTTCGGTCAGCTCCACCGGGCCGGTCGCGGCGCGCAGTGCGCCGAAGGCGGCGCGCAGCGCGTGCGGGCTGTCGAAGGCGAGCCAGCAGGGCTTGTGGCGGCCGGAGCCGCTGCGGTCCGTGACGAACACTTCGGTCGGCAGGCCGTGCGTGCGCGCGAAGCGTGCGGCGCGGGCCAGCAGGGTGAGGTCGTCATCGCCCGGATCGGGCCAGGGGAGCAGCTGCGCGGGCAGGTACCAGCGGCGCCGGGAGGTGACCAGGCGGCCTTCCTGTACGCGCCCCAGGGCGACCGGCTCCCGGTACGCGAGGGCGGGCACCGGCTCGGGCCGCCCTTCCGCGCACGCCCAGGGGTTGGCCAGGAGCAGCAACAGCCGCACCGGTCCCGACAGGAGGTGCGCGGGCACCACGGAGAGGTCGATCAGTGCGACGGGTCCGCCGTCGCGGTCGGTGAGCTGCAAGGTGCCGCTATCCACGTCATGATGCAGCGTCAAATCATCCAGCCCACAGGCTGGTTGTTCGTCCCAGGCCGCGCTGGGCAGATCTCCCGGCAGGCGCAGCAGCGGCAGCAGTCCAGGCTGGGGAATCTGCATGCCGGAGACCTCGGAGAAGGGCGCCACCTGGAGCGCGTGGTGACCGGGATGCAGGGCTCGCAGCCAGTCGCCCAGCTCCGTGGCCAGATCCACGCCCGGTACGGCCGCCCAGCGGGCCAGCAGCCCGGCGCCCCCGAGATGCACCTTGTTCACCACGGTCAGGTGCGCGCCCTCCCGTACGGCGGCCTCGTCGTACGCGGCGACCTGGAAGGCCACCGTGGCGGTGGCCGGGGCGAGGCTGCCGTACCCGCCCAGCAGCGGATCGCGCTCCCGGCTCCGGTCCGCGCCGGCGGCCGAGTCGGCGGCGAGCGCCTGCCGCAGCGTGTGGTGGTGGCCGGGGCGGCGGGCGACGGAGTGGAGGAAGGCGAGGATGTCCGTACAGCGTCCGCCGGTCCCGTACCGGGCGACGAAAGCGCTGACCAGGACCCCGTACAGGGCGCTGCGCACGGTGCGGTCGGCCAGCCGCTCCCCGAGCCGCACCAAGTCGTCGCGCACGGTGGCGGGCAGGGTGCCGCAGGGCCCGACGGTCACCGTCTCATGTGCCGGAGGCGCCGACCGCACCTCCGCCGACGCCTGGCGGCGCAGCACCGCGCACGCCCCGTCGAAGGCCGCACCCGCCTCACTGTGCACCGCCAGGCGCTCCTTTGCCGTGGCCTGCGGAAGCCGGGCGACGCAAGCGGCCAACCGCTCGACATGGCAGGCCAGTTCCCCTGCCCGTGACGTAGCGGCGTGGCGCAGTGCCTTGGCGAGCGGGCCCAGCGCATCGGTGTCGTACGGGCCCCAGGGCGCCACCGGCCGGACCAGACCGGCCCGCACCAGCCGCCGGGCGAGGGCCGCCGCACCGGGATCGGGTGCGCAGGGCCGGGGAGGCGGGCCAAACAGCAGGCCGCCGTAGGCATCGACCGCAGTGAGCTCGTCGATCCGGGACAGGGTGCCCAGCGCGGGGACGTACCACGGCAGGGCGGCGAGCAGTTCGCCGTCGACCTCGCGGCAGCCGTCGTGCCACGCCAGCTCGACAGCGCGGCTCAGCTCCGGGTCGGCCGCGCAGTCCAGCAGCAGGTGCAGCGCCTGGGGCCGGGCGCCCACCAGGTGCCGGGCCACCGTGCGGTCGGGGGCGCCGGTCCAGCAGGCGCCCGGTCCGGGTGGTGCGAAGGCCGCCGTGCCCACCACCGTCAGCGAACTGTTCGGGCTGGTCTTGAGCATCGCCCTGGTGAGATAGGCGGTGGCGGTCCGCGCGGGCCGGCTCTTCGGTGCGGCCAGGGCTGCGGCGTCCGCGACGAGCAGTACGCGGGCGGCCTCGGGTGCGGTCAGCGCCAGAGCGGCACGCAGGGCGGGTACGGACAGCGCCTGGCGCAGGGCGTGCGCGGCCCGCAGGAGGTCGGCATCCAGCGCGGTACGGGCCTGGTCGCGAAGGGCCAGGGCTCTCCGATGGTGTGCGGCCCACTCCTTCGCGCGCCCCAGTGCCCCCGGCTCCAGTGCGGCGCCCGCCGCTGCCAGGGTCCGCAGCGTGCGCCGGGTCAGGCGTCCGTTGTGTACGTCGCGGCGCAGGTCCAGCAGGGACCGCCGAACGGCCTTGTCCGGTGCGGCCGGTACGGCCGCGGCCAGCGCGTCGGCCAGTTCAGGCGCCGCTGCCCCGGCCCGTGCGGTGGCCTCCTCGGCACGCGCGAGCAGTTCGGTGGTGGCCGTGGCGCGCAGCGCGTACCGCTGGGCGGCGGGCAGGCCGCACAGCCGGACCATCGCGAAGGGCGCCGTCAGCGCCGGTGGCGCGTGCTGCACCGCGGGGGAGTGCTGCGTTGGCTCCACGAGGCTCCTCCTTCATTACGAGGCTGGTGAGTTCTTTGCGGTGCTGCCGCCGTGCCGCCGTGCCACCACGGGCCCGGTCAGCGCCGCAGATGCGCGACGGCTGCGATCAGTCCTCCCGCCACCACAGCGGCGACCAGGAGCAGATAGCCGAGCGAGAGCCCGCCGTAGGCCAGGTACGCCCGGCGCCGTCCCACGCCGAGGCACTCCACGAACGCGGGGCGGGGGCGGCGCAGTACCAGATGCGCCAGATAAGTCATCGCCCGCCCACGGAAGTTGATCTCCCCGGCCGCCGCCTCCAGCGCCTGCTGGCCGTCGGAGGGCAGCAGCGGGTTGAGGTTCATGGCCAGGACGGCCAGCTGCAGCAGGGCGTAGGCGGCGGCGATCCGGCCCGGGGCGCTGTCGGGCGTGCCCAGCGCGACGGCCGAGGCCGCCCCGGCCAGCACCAGGTCGCACCACGGGCCCGCCAGGCACAGGGCGACCCGGCCGCCGCGCCCGCGCAGCCGGTAGGCGTCGGTGGTGTCCACGAAGGCGGTGGGGATCAGCCCGTAGCGCAGTCCGACGCCACCGCCGCGTACCGGTACGCCCAGCCGCTCGGCCACGGCGGCATGGCACAGCTCGTGGACGACGACCGCGGGGAGCAGCAGGGCGTACGCGCCCAGGAGGGGGAGGCCGGGGCGGGGTACGCCGTGCCGGGCGAGCAGGGAAGCGACGGCCAGGGCCGCGAGTACGGCCGTGGCGCAGGTCAGCAGCAGCGCACCTCGGTCGCCCAGCCGCGCGAGCGCCCGGTGCAGGGGCGCGGCCGCCGCTCGTACGGGACCGGGCGGGAACTTCTTGCGCAGTCTCGGCAGGCTCTCCCCTGCGGTCCGTCCGCGCCGGACCGGTGGTGCGCCGGGCGGTGGTCCGGTGCCCTCCAGGGCCGAAATGTCCCGCAGGGTGCGCAGCAGGGCGAAGACCTTCTCCTCGGCCTGCCGCCGTGCGTCCGGGCCGGCGTCGCCGGTGAGCGCGTGGACGAGGTCTTCCCCGGTGTACTGGCCGTCGCAGTAGGTCAGCAGGCGGCCCGTGGCATCGCCGATCCGCAGGTAGCGGCCGCTGGCCGGTGCGTACAGCAGGGTCGCTCCGGTGGTCCCGGTGAGCGTCTCCACCCCGCCGCGCAGCCGCAGGGGCATGGTCATCAGAGCCTCGGTCTCGGGCATGGTCGGTCTCCAAGGGGCGGGGGGAACGTTCGAGGGGCGGCGGGTCCGGCGGACGGCCCCGCGCGGGCCGGTGCTGAGAGGACTCGTGGTCCCCGGCCGCGCGGGGCGCCCGCCTGCTTCGGCGATGCGACCGACGTCCGTCGGGCGGATCGCTGCGGTGACGCGATCCGCTCCAGCAGCCCGGCGTCAGCGGCTCGGCATCAGTGACACGACGCGGTGCTCTGGGAGCTCAGCGTGCTGGCCGGACAGGAAGCGGACCCCATGCTTCCGGCGCTGCCCACGCAGTTGCTCGCGGCGGCGTGCTCGGGGAGTTCCTCGCTCCACAGTCCATGGATCGGAAAGTCCTCCGCCGACAGCTCCTCAAGGGAATTCATGCACCTCTCCTTCTCCTGCGAATTCTTGAACGGTGAATTGTCGAGTGAATGACAGGGGACTCGCGGGTCCCGGCGGGTTTGCTCAGGCGGTGGACGCCGACCCCGCCGAACTCACGCACCCGACCGGACAGGACATCGAGGCGGCGGTCGCCGCACAGCCGACACAGCTGTCCGGTGCCGCCTGCGCGGGAAGCTCCTCGCTCCACAGCCCGTGGATCGGAATGTCCTCCGCCGACAGCTCTTCGATGGGGCTCATGCGCTCCTCCAGTGGTACGCCGTTGCTGCCCGGCCGTTTGCCGTGCCGGGTGATGGGCCCCAGCAAATCGCCGGCGGCCACAGCGGTGCCGGGCGGTGCGGGGAGGGGCGCTGGATCACGCTCGGCGGATCTCGGTGTGTTCGGTGGCCGCACCGGTGGGGCAGGCCGCGCCGCCACCTTTCGGAAAGGGGCTGCCCAGCCGTCACCGAAACTCCCACCGAAGGCCATTTCGGTACTGTTCTCACTCCTCCTCGGGGAAATCCGTAAACCGGAAGTGGCGGCATACTCGGGAGTGCAGAGAAAACATGAAGGAGGGCAATGCTGTACGGCCGAGAAGAGGAGACGGGTCAGATTCACGAACTCCTCGCCAAAGCGGTCCAGGGGCAACCCTTCGTACTGCTCGTGGAAGGTCCTCCCGGAATCGGCAAGCGCGCGCTGCTGCGCGGTGCCGCCCGGTCCGCCCAGCGCCAGGGCGTGCGCGTACTGGCCGCCACGGCCGGTCCGCACACCGCTGGCACCCCCTACGGAGTGCTGCGCGATGTGCTCGATGCGCTCCTGCTGGACCCCGCGCCGGAGACCGTCGACCTGCTCCGCGATCCCGCCCTGGCCCGCCTCGCGGAGGGCCTCGCCGCGGACGAGCCGGACATATCGGCGACCGACCGGGCGCTGTTCCGGGTGCTGTCCCGGCTGGCGCGTACCTCCCCCGTCCTGCTCCTGCTGGACAACGTGCACCTCGCGGACGCGCACACCCTGCGCTGGCTGTGCTACCTGACCGACCGGCTCGACCCGCTCCCGCTGGGCGTCCTGGCCACGCTGAGCCCCGCCGAGTTCCCCATCGGCCCGGCTGGCCGCCTCGCCCGCGACTCGATGCCGCCCAACGCGGACCGCATCTGGCTCTCCGCACTGCCCTCCCCGGCGGCCGCCGACCTGCTGCACTCGTGCGTACACGCCCGCGAGGAGGGGGACGGCACCGCCACCGGCGCCACGGACGAGCAGGGCGAGACCTGCACGGACGGCCTGCGCGCCGACGTCGTGGAGTCCTGCGTCCGGCTGAGCGGCGGCAGCCCGCTGCTGCTGCGCGAGCTGGCGCGCGACCTGCGGCACCGCTCGACGGTGCACGACGCCCTGTCGCCGGACGCGGACACCGCCCCCGAACGGTCGCTGCGCGCGGTGGCGGCCCGCCTGGCCCAACTGCCCGCACCCGTCCTGGCCTATGCCCGCGCCCTGGCCGTCCTGGACGGCGCGGCGGACCCCGGACTGGCCGCCAAAGCAGCGGCACTGCCACCCGGCATCGCGGCCGAAGCCGCGGCGGCGCTCCTGTACGGGGGCCTGGCCGACGCCTCCCAGTACGCCCCCGGCCTCGGCCACCACCTCAAGCCGCCCATGGTCGCCCAGGCCCTGCTGGCGGGCATGACGGCCGAGGCCCGCGCCGAACTGCACTGGAAGACCGCCCAGTTGGCGCACGAACAGGCCTATCCCGCGGACCTGGCCGCCCGGCACCTGCTGCACAGCGGCGGCCACAGCGCACCCTGGGTACGGGACACCCTCCTGGTGGCCGTGGAGGCCAAAAAGCGCCGCGGCGACAGCGCAGCGCTGCACGCCCTGCTGCACCGCCTGCTCCAAGAACCGCTGGAGCCCGCGCTGCGCGTACAGGCACTGGACGAGCTGGGCGAGCTGGAGATCAGGGCAGGGCGCCTGGAGCCGGCCGTACGGCACCTGTGGGAAGCGGCCAAGTGCCCCGGCACGGACGTGGAGGTCTCCGCCCGGGCCAAGTCCCGGCTGGTCGCCGCGATGATCCGCGGCGAACGGTTCGCCGAGGGCGTCGCCACGGTGCGCGAGATCCTGGACGAGACCCCCGAGACCGATCCGCGCCAGCGCACCGAACTGCTGTCCCTGCTCACCCTGCTGGAGCTCTACTCGGAGCGCAGCGCCCCCTCCGGACTGTCCCGCATCACCGAACTGTGGGACCCGGCGAGCACCGACATCCCCCAGAGCCCCCAACTGCTGCGGCTGCTGCTGGTCCGCGGGCTGTGGGAGGGCACGGACGCGGCCCGGGTACGGCAGCTGCTCCAGGCCGCCTCCAGCGGCGCCTACGAGCGCGCGGACGGGCACGACCCGCACCACTGGTTCCTCATCGTGCTGGCCCTGACCCGCCTCGGTGAGTTCTCCGAAGCCGTGGCCTACGCGGACTCCCGCGTCGAGATCGCCACCCGGCGCGGCTGCCCGCAGCAGCGCGCCGCGGCCCTGTCCGTCCGCAGCGAGGCGCTGTTCCTGATGGGCAAGCTGCGCGAGTCGCTGCGGGACAGCGCAGAGACCATCGAGATCCTGGGCCCGGGGCGGGTGCTCAGCGAGGTCAACGCGGCCTGGGCGATGGCCCGGCGCGTGGAGGCGCTGCTGGAGCAGGACCGGCTGACCGAGATCGACGCGATCTTCACGCGCCCGGCGCTGCGCGGCGTGCTCCCCTCCTTCCTGCACGTCCTGCCGCTGCTCACGGCACGGGCACGCTGGCACCTGGCCTCAGGACGCCCCCAGGAAGCCCTGGCCGACGCCCGCGAGTGCGGACGCAGACTGCGGGTGTGGCGCATCACCAACCCCGCCGTCAACGGCTGGCGTTCGGTGGCCGTGATCGCCCTGCTGCGGCTCGGCCGCGGCGAGGAGGCCCGCGCCCTGGCCGAGGAGCAGGTCGCCGACGCCCGGACCTGGGGCGTACCGGCCGTACTGGGCCCGGCGCTGCGCACCCTGGCGATGACCGCCACGGGCGCCGACCGGCACCACTGGCTGCGCGAGGCCGTCCAGGCGCTGTCCGCGAGCGGCGCGACGATCGACTGCGCCTGGGCCCGCTACGACCTGGGGATGGCGCTGCTGCGCAGCGGCCTGACCGACCCGGCCCGCCGCAACCTCGCCCGCGCCTACCGCGAAGCGGTCGCCCACGGCGCGCATGTGCTCGCCGACCGCGCGTCCTCGGCCTACCGCAAGGCGGGCGGCACTGCCGAGGAGGCCAAAGTCCCCATGCAGGGCACGCCGTTGACGGCCGCCGAGCGGCGGACCGTGGAGCTGGCGCTGTCGGGACTGTCCAACCGGGAGATGGCCGAGCAGCTCAGCGTGGTCCAGCGGACCGTGGAACTGCACCTGTCCCGCGCGTACCGCAAACTCCGCATCCAGGGCCGAGGCCAGCTGGCCTCGGCCCTGGATGCGGCCGACCGGCAGCAGTGACACCGGCCCGCCGGGGTGACGCCCGGGTGGCCGGAAACGCTCCGGTGATCTTGCGGGGACGGTGCGCGCCGACGGTCATCGCACGGCCCGCCTGGTGGTCCAGCACAGTGGCAAGGTGCTGGATGTCGGCGGCGGTGCGGCGACGTATGACAACGGTGCGGCTGTTCACCAGTGGGAGTGGAAGGACGGCGACAACCAGAAGTGGCGCCTGGAGCCCATCCAGGACAGCGACTGGTGAGCCCCGCACCTGACCCCACGCCGATCCGCGCCGGGCTGTCCGCGCTCAAGCCGTCTCGTCCTCGGGAAGGTGCAGGTCCAGCTCGTAGGCGATGAGGGCGGCCTGGGTGCGGTTGTCGACGCCGAGTTTGGTCAGGGTGCGCGAGACATACGTCTTGACGGTGGACATGCCCATGAACAGGCGCGCGGCGATGTCCGCGTTGCTCAGGCCCTGCCCGAGCAGGGCCAGCACCTGTCTCTCGCGGTTGCTGAGCGTGGCGTACAGCGAGCGGGCGCGCTCGGCGCTGCGCGAGCGCGGCGATGCGGACTGGGACAGCAGCCGCTGGGTGACGTGGGGGGACAGGACCGTGCCGCCGGCCGCGACGGTGGAGACGGCGTGGATGAGCTGCTGCGGGCTGAGCTGCTTCATCAGATAGCCCGAGGCCCCGGCGCGCAGCGCGGTGGTGATGTTCTCGTCCATGCCGAAGGTGGTCAGGACCAGGATTCTGGGCGGCTCGGGCTGCGCCAGCAGCCGCCGGGTCGCGGTCAGACCGTCGCAGCCGGGCATGTCGAGGTCCATCAGCACCACATCGGGGCGGCTCTGCCGGGCCCGGGACACCGCTTCGGCGCCGTCCCGGGCCTCGGCGGTCACCGTGATGTCGGGCGCGGTCTCCACGATGGTGCGGATTCCGGCGCGTACCAGCTCGTCGTCATCGGCTATCAGGACACGGATCATCGACTTCTCCTCGGTGACACGGGGCAGGGGCGGGGCCGGGGGGGGGCAGGGACGGCGCGCAGGCGTGGTGCGGGTCAGCGCGCGTCCTGGGCGGCGCCGGGCAGGCGGGCTTCCAGGAGGAATCCGCCGCCGGGCTGGGCGGCGGCGTGCAGGGTGCCGCCGGCGGCCTGGACCTCCTCGCGCAGCCAGACCAGGCCGTGGCCGGTGCCGGGAAGCGGCGAAGTGCCCAGCGCGGGGGCGCCGTTGCGTACGGCCACCAGCAGGGCGGTACGGATCTGGGTGATCTCCACGTCCACGGCGGCGCCGCGGGCGTGCCGCACGGCGTTGCTCAGCCCTTCCGCCACGACCTTGTAGGCGAGGTCCTGCGCGGCGGACTCAGGCGGTGCGGGGGCGATATGGAGGTCGATGGTGATCTTCTGGCCGCCGTCGCGGTAGCGCTTGATCAGGGCGCCCAGGTCCGAGAGGTCGTGCTCCTTGCCGGGCGGCGGCGTGTGGCCGGGGTCCGGGGTCTGGACGAGCGTGACGATCTCGCGCAGGGCGGTCACGGCGTCACGCCCGGAGTCGGTGATGAGCCGGCAGCGTTCCTTGACGGGGTCGGAAGCGCCGGGTGATACGGCGATGGCGCCGGCCTGCAGCACCATGAGCGTGACCTGGCGCCCGACCCCGTTGTGGATGTCGCGCACCAGCCGCTCGCGCTGCTGCAGCGCCGCCTCGCGCAGCCGGCTCTCCTGCAGCAGCGCCTGCTGGGCCTGCCGCTCGGCGGTCAGCAGGGACATCCGCTCGTTCACATTGACCAGACAGCCCAGCAGGACCGGCACCAGCACCATCACCGTGCTCTCGGCCACGGTGGTCTCCGGGTGCGGGGCCCGGGCGATCAGGGCGTGCGGGACCGTCAGCGCGAACACCAGCGGCACCAGCACCAGCGCCGCGGCCAGCCGGTAGCGGCGCTTGCGGACGGCGGTGTAGCAGGCCACCGTGGCGCTCAGCAGATGGCCGGTGGCCAGGACCCCGGCGGCCGACACCACGGCGTAGGGCACCAGGAAGCGCTCCCGCCATACGGTGGCCACCGCGATCACGGCGGACACGCACGCGCCCACCGCCCGGCCCGGTGTGAGCCCCGCGTCGGGCGCGGTCACGGCGATCACCAGCAGCGGCACCCCGTAGAGAACCGCGGCCACCACGTTCTTGCGCCGGCTGCCGCACAGCGCGGCGAACCGCCCCAGGTGCTCGGACATGAAGGATGAGTTCGCCTTTCTCGCCTTTGGAAAGACCGCACCGGTGACAACGACGGCCTGCCTTTTGCTGCGGCGTCCGTACCTGCCTTGGGACGGCCGCCAAATTCGGCGCCGGGATGCTCAGCATGCATCCTTGGCACGCATCGGTGTGCGGGCGCCCGGCCGCGAATTCCCCGTCGGAATCGGCCGTTGGGTGCACTGTAACCGCACCGGGAAGGCCGTACGGGATCGATGACGCGGTCAGCCGTAATTCCGTAATCAGTACGTAAGTTGTGCACGGAAAAGTGGTGCAAGATTGAATATTTTCCGGCGCTTGCCGACGGCGCGCTCCGGTAGAGCGCGCGACAGGGATACGCGGAGAGAGGTGCGGCAGAGATACGCGTGACCCGGTGGCCACCACGAACCACCGGGTCAGAGCGCCGCATCCCCGGCTACGGCTGCGAACTCCCGCACGCGGGCGGGACGGCCGGCAGCGGGACCGGCCCGCCCCGGGTGGGATCCTGCCGTCGTACGTCGATGACATGGCCGGTCAGCGGCGACAGCAGGACGTCCAGCGAGGACAGCGCCACCGCCCGGGAGGTCAGCAGCGACCCGGCGGGCTCGTCACCGAAGGCCCGGGTACGCATCGGCGTACGGGTGCGCTCGGGATTGATGCAGTTGACGCGGACCCGGTCCTCGGCCCACTCCTCGGCCAGCGCCTGCGTGAGGTTGACGGTCGCGGCCTTCGCGGAGGAGTACAGGCTGTACTGGGCCCGGCCCCGGGTGTAGCTGCTGGAGGTGAAGAGCAGCAACTGCCCCTGCGTCTTTGCGAGATAGCGGTGCGCCAGCCGCGCGATCTGCACCGGAGCCAGGTAATTGACCCGTGTGGCGCTCTCGATCGCCGCGCAGTCGGTCTCGGCGAGCTTGCTGATGCGCAGCGCCCCCGCGGTGTTGACGACATAGTCGATCCGCCCGGCCTGCCGGTGTGCTTCGGCGAGCGCCTTGTGCACATGCTCGGGAATCTCCACATGCGTCCCCGTCTCCGAGCGGCTGTGCCGGAAGACCGTGGCCCCGTACTGCCCGGCCAGGGACGCCAGATCGGCGCCGATGCCGTAACTGGCCCCGAAGACCACCAGCACCTTGCCCTCCAGCAGCTCCCGGTAGGACGCCTCCTCGCGGTGTTCGGGCGCCACGGTGGAGGACAGCTGGAAGAGCTTGTCCGCCAGGAAGATGTCCACGGGGTGGGTGACCTTCATGTTCTGCTCGTCGCCGCGCACCACATGGACCGGCACCTCGGGCAGGTAGCGCAGCACCACCGAGCAGTCGTCGGTGGCCTTGAACCGCGGGTCGCGCTGCGCGATGTCGTAGGCGCGGCGGATGGTGGAGAGCCAAAAGCCCTGCGGGGTCTGGCCGCGGCGCAGCCGGGTGCGGTCGGGCACTTCGGTGATGAACTCGCCCTCGGTGCCGTGCGTGCGCGTCACCACGATGGTGTCGGCGGACGGGATGGCCACGTCCACCGCCGCGTACCGCGACAGCGCCCGGACACAGTCCGCGATCACCCGCTGCGAGAGCAGCGGCCGTACGGCGTCGTGGAAGAGGACGTTGAGGTCCTCCTCGGCGCCCAGGCCCTCGCCGAGCGCGTCGATCGCCCGCCGGGTCGTCTCGCTGCGGGTCTCCCCACCGGGCAGGACCCTGCGCACCTTGCGCAGCCCGGCCGCGGCCACCAGCTGTTCGACCTCCGGCACGAAGCCCGGGGTCATGAAGACCAGGACGTCGTCGACGCCCTCGGCCTCCTCGAAGATCTGCAGCGTGTGCTCGATGATCGCCTTTCCCGCGATCTTCACCAGCTGCTTGGGTACGGAGAGGCCTACGCGGGTACCGGTGCCGCCGGCCAGGACGACGGCGACGGTACGCCTCGGATTGCTGGACACGTATCCCTTCCTCGTCACCGGTCGGAGAGGTCGACCGCGTTGACGGACAGCTCGCAGTTGACGGTGTAGAAGGCCCGCACCCGGGCCCGGCCGCGCGGGTTCTCCTCGATGACGGAATACGGGTAGGAGCACACCGACTTGCGCTCGTGCAGGTCCCCTTGGAAGCGCCCGATACGGATCGGACTGCTCCCCTTCGCGCGGCGCAGATACAGATCCCATACGTCGTGCTCGGTGGTCCTCAGCAGCGCGGGCCGCGCGCACGGCACGGTGACCCGGAAGCGCCCGCCCCCGACCCGCTCGACGGGGAGCTCGAAGTCGCACTCCCGCCGCTGCCGCGACCGCGCGAGCAGCGTCGCGCCGCTCTCCAGCGCCGCACCCCACACCTCGGCCTCGATGGTGATACGCCCGTCCGACACCTTCACCCGGTCCGCCTCGACGTGCAGGTCCCGCACCCAGCTGCGGACGGACAGCAGCCCGGCCGGGGTGGCGTAGGGGATGCGGGCCTGGAGCACCGGGCTGTCCGGGTGCGGCCCCGCGGGCGGCAGCAGCTCCCGCTGGTCGCACACCCCGACCCGTACGCGCCGCCGCAGCCCGCTCGCCGCTGCCTCCACGAACACGTCCCACACCCCCTCCGGCAGGGACTCGCCCCGCCACGGGATGACCGCCACGAGCCCGTCCGTCTCCTCCTCGGCACCGGGGGAGCCAGGGCCGTCGGGGGTGGGGGAGATCTCGGGGCGCAGCGGGAAGCGCACCGCGTCCGCCTCCGCGTCCCCGGAGGCGTGGCGGTTCACGCACAGCAGGTGGTAGCGCAGGTCCGGGCCGTCGTCCGCGGCGAGGCGTACGACGATGTCGCCGGGGCCCGCCACCCGGCAGTCCGCCTCCGCGGGAATGGCCCGCTGCGCCGTCAACTCCTCGAAGAGCGCCTTGTATTGGGCGGTGACGGCCTCGGGTGCGTACCGCTGTGCGCTCTTGCGGGCCTGCTGGCTCATCTCGGTCCGCCACTCGACGTCATTGATCAAGGTGATCAGCGACGAGGCCAGGACATCACTGGAGCCCACCGGGGTCAGCAGACCGTCCTCGCCGTGCCGGATGATCTCCCGGGGGCCGAAGTCGCAGTCGGTGCTGACGACGGGCAGCCCGGCGTGCATCGCCTCGATGATGTTCATCGGCAGCGCCTCCGCCCGGGAGGAGGAGACGGCGAGGGAGGCCTTGGGCCACTCGGTCTCCATCTGGGAGGACGCGCCCATCAGGAAGACGTTGTTGTAGAGCCCGAGTTCATCGATCTTCCTGCGGAGCCTGCCGCGCTCCGGGCCCCGCCCGAACAGCCGCAGCTCCCAGTCCGGATGCTGCGCGACCACCTTCCCGAACGCCTCGACCAGCAGGTCGTACTGCTTGCCCGGGACGAGCCGCCCGGCCGCCATCACCACCTTGTTCTCGCCGGTGGACGGCGCGACCGGCGGTGTGGGCACGCAGTTGGGAATGCAGTGCACCGCCACCCCGCTCGCCCGCAGCGCCGTGCGCTGGTACTCGGCGTCCTGCTCGGAGACGGCGACCACCGCGTCAACACCGCTGTAGAAGGCGGCCAGTTCATCGCGCAACCGCGCCGGGTAGCGGCTGTGGATGGAGTGCTCCTGCACGACGCGCAGATAGTTCCCCGATGCCATCGCGGCCAGGCAGACGGCCAGCCCCGGATTGGTGGCGACGACGACATCCGCGTCGGTGGTGGCCAGATACTGCGCCAGCCGCATCTCGGTCAGGCGGGTGACCTCGCCCCAGCGCGGCTGGTCGCTCTCGGGGAAGATACGCGCCGGCTGGGACGCGAGCGGCACATCGCCGTCGTAGACATGGGAGGTCTCCCGCAGGTCCACCAAGTCCCGTACCCGCACCCGGGGATCGGCGGACAGCGAGGGCACCGCCCGGTCCCGCAGCGTCGAGACGATCTCGACGTCGTGCCGCTCGGCCAGGGCCGCCGACAGATTGAGCACGCTGCGGATGGCGCCTCCGATCCCGTAGCGGTTGTGCAGCAAGAAACTGATCTTCACGAAAACGACCTCACTGAAGGGGGAGAGACGGAGGGGAAGGAGAGGGAAGAGGAGGGGCGAACGACGCCTCGCGGCGGCGCAGTTCGCCGTCGCCGCGCCGGGCCAGGGCGTTGAGGGCCGCGTTGAACCGCGCGAGCGAGGACAGGGAATCCGGCCCGAGCAGATACTCCTTGAGCCGCTTGCGGCCCTCGCGCAGCACGTCCTTGCCGGGGTCGAAGAGCAAGCCGATCAGATCGCGCACCTGGCGGGCGTCACTGCTGAGGATGTACGCCGCCCGCGCCGCGGTGTTGCGGCGGCAGAACTCGTACACCCCCAGCTCGGCCGTGTCCGTCAGCGCATAGGGCTTCAGGCTCGCGATGAAGTCGGACACCACGCTGGAGATGTCGCTGATGAGCAGATCCGCGTGGTCGAAGCACTCGTACAGCGTCGGGTGCGGCCCCTGGACGACCTGGTGTTCCCACGGCGCGAGCGCCTCCCAGTGCACCCGGTGCCGGCGTGCCCGCAGCGCCTCCGCCTCGGCCCGAAGGGCGGGGTCGGGCAGCGCGCCGTCCCGCGAGCGCTGGGCCTCGTCGGCGCCCTTGGGCTGCAGCGCGGCCCGGATCGCCGCCAGCCGGTCGGCCAGCTCCGCCAGCTCCCGGCGCGCGGCCTCCCGCTGCTCCGTGACCTGCTCCGGCTCCTGGAAGCGCACTTGCGCGGCCCGCTGGACGTTGGCCCTGCCGATCAGATGGATGATGCGCTCGTGCACGCGCCGCGCCTCGGGCGAGCGGCTGCCGGTGAATGGGTGCGGCTTGTAGATCAGCCGTACCGGCCGCGCGCTGCCCAGCAGCTCGCGCACGATGTTCTCGCCCGCCAGGATCAGCGAGGTGTTGCCCGGGTCGTCCGTCCAGCCCTCCCACGTCGGCGCGTAGAGCACCGTGGGCACCTCGGCCGGGCGGGCCGCGGGGTCGGCGACGCGTACGGCGTCCAGCTGCGGGCGCCCGACCTCCACGATGTCGGCGCTCTGCACGCCCACACCGGCCCTGGAATAGCGGTCCCGGCCGGCCCGCCCGGCCACCCACACCTCGTCGTACACCTTGCTGTACGGGTTGACGCTGGCCAGCTTGTCGCTGTCGCCGTGCCCGATGAAGACGTGCTTGATGGTGGGCACCCGCAGCAGATGGATGTTCTTGCCGACGTTGGCCGGGTACAGCGCGACCCGCACGCTGGACAGGTCCAGGTTCATCAGATGCACCGCGCTGGGCACGCACAGCACCGGCAGATCCGTCTGTTTCAGCCGCGGCAGCAGATAGCGCTCGCGCAGCACGACCAGGACCCGTACGTCCAGCGCGGCCAGCGTCTCCAGCCACATGTTGACCTGGTACGCGGAGCTGCGCGAACCGCTGAAGTAGAGCACGGCCACCGGCCGGTACTGCCCCAGCCAGGTGTCGATCCGCCCCAGCACCCGCTCGGGCTCGGGAAAGCCCCTGGCCTGGACCGCGTAGGGGATCAGCGCCAGCAGGGTCAGGGCCGATACGGCCACGGCCAGGCCCAGCCCGAGCGTGATCCAGGTGCTGTCCAGGGTCCGGGCGGTCGCGCACAGCCCCGCCAGGACCACCAGCTCGCAGTGCAGCAGCCGCTGCCCCGGCCAGCCCACCAGCACCCGCGGCGGCCGGTCGGTGATGCGCAGCCGCCCCAGGTCGATATTGCGTGTGGAGACGGGCATCGTCCGAAAGCGCCGGACGGCCGCGTTGAGCGCGGAGAAGAGCGCCTGGAGCAGCAGAAGCACCGGAACCAGGATCGTGGCCACGTACGGCGTGTGGTCATCGGTGTAGGGCAGGCTCGCGATCAGTACGAGCAGCAGTGCACCGCGCAGCAGCGCCCGCAGGGTGACACCCGCCCGCAGCTGCCCCAGCCGCCGCATGAATTTCGGCTCTTTGCGGTGCAGATAGAGGTCGGCCGCATAACTGGCCAGACCGGCCAGAGCAAAGGCCCACGCGTGCGGCACCAGGGCACCGACCAGCATGACCACGAGGCTGGCGGCAAGGACCACACTGGCGGCAAGCCCCCGAATCCGCTGGACACCGGTGCGTTGCTTCAGGCGCAGCATGCACTGCCCATGCCGACTTGTGGGGATCATGACTCTCTCTCGCAACGACTCAACTTCACGCGCCGCGCAGGAAATTCAGCAATTTCCGCGCGGCACGATATGCGGCCGGTCCCCTACACCCTTTCGAGGGGGCGAACCTGCCAAGAAGAAGTCAAGTGCGTATCCCACAAGTGAACTACGCACCAAAGTCCCCGATAAGTCGACTTTGGGGCTGCTACAGCCAACGGCTTGTAGTCTTTCTACCGACGCCGACCGTTCAGCCGGGCTGTCGGGGCCGGTCGCTCAGCCGGGCGGCTGGAGCCCGTCGTGGCCCGGCTGGATCGAGGCCGAGAGCACCGCCTCGGACGGATAGATGCCGTGCGCCCAGGGGCCGCCGGGGTCATGGTCGCCCGCCACCAGATAGAACAGGCGCCGCATCACCGTCCCCTCGCCGGGGTCGGCCTCGGTGTACGCCACCACCTGCCAGGCGCTGTCGGAGGGCGTGAGGGGGCCGGTGCGCGGGTGGACGCCGCGCACCTCGCGCGCCCACAGCGGCTTGTCGACCTCCGGCACGCACCACACCACACGCGCCTCCGCGGACAGCTGGGGGCTGGGATTGCCCGTCGCACTCATGATGACCTCCTGGCCTTCATGATCTGCCAGGTTCCGCCCACCCGCCTCTCGACCCCGTCCACCTGCCTCGCGGCCCCGGTCGGCCGCCGCCGACGGGCGACGGTCGGCCGGGAGCGGCTCACTGCGGGGCGAGCACGACGGAGTTGTACGGGGTGTAGTCGTAGTCGGCGTACGTACCGGCCGGCTGGGCTCCCTGGCAGCCGGTGCCGTTGTAGCCGGTGCAGTTACGGGCGATGGCGCCGCCGGTCTGGTTGTTGAAGATCCTCTTCACGCCGAACTGATTGCTGAGGTTGTGGGCGCCGTAGGTGTACCACTTGTAGGTCGGACGCCCGCCATTCCAACCCGCGTTCGGATAAAGGCAGACGTACCCGGACGGGCACCCCTGATAAGTTCCCGCCGCTACCGCAGGCTGCGCGGCATTGGCGCTTCCGCCGAGCGACAGCACCGCGCCACCGGCGAGCGCGACGGCGGTCACCGCCGCCTTTCTGAACGTGCTACGGATCTGGCGCATGGGACGATCCCCCTCCTGAATGCCGCGGCCCCGTATCAGAGCCGCGATCGCTGGACGGAAACTGCCCCGGGTAGGGTGCGGTCATGCTTTGACGCCTGCCCGGCAGCCGGGCACCGCCATCACCTCCTTCGTACGGAGCCACCGCACCTTTTCCGGAGCCCACGAAGGAGAATTTCGCCATGAGCACGTCGATTCGCCTCGACGTCCCCGACGCACTGGCCGCGTCCTACGACAAGGACAGCGACCCCACGGGCCGCGCCTGGCTCGCCGCCCTGCCCGCCTTGGCCGCCCACTTCCTGGACCGCTGGTCGCTGCGGCGCGACGGCCCCGCCCGGCACGGCATGGCCGCGCTCGTCCTGCCCGTCACCCGCGCGGACGGCACACCCGCCGTACTCAAGCTCCAGCCGGTCAGCGAGGACAGCGCCGGAGCGCCGGCGGGCCTGCGCCGGTGGGAGGGCAACGGCATCGTGCGCCTGCTCGACCACGACCCGGCAACCAACGTCACGCTGCTGGAACGGCTGGACGCCACCCGGCCGCTGTCCTCGGTGACCGATGACACCGCGGCCGTACAGATCCTGGCCGAACTGCTGGCACGCCTGGTCGCGGTGCCCGCCCCGGAGGGCCTGCGGCAGCTGTCCGACATCGCCGCCGCCATGCTCGAAGAAGTCCCCCGCGCCGTGCCGGCGCTGCGCGACCCGGCCGAGCAACGCCTGGTGCGTACCTGCGCGTCCGCCGTCACCGAGCTGATCGACGAGCCCGGCGACCGCCTGCTGCACTGGGACCTGCACTACGACAACATCCTGGCCGCCGAGCGCGAACCCTGGCTGGCCATCGACCCCGAACCCCTGGCCGGCGACCCCGGCTTCGACCTGTGGCCCGCGCTGGACAGCCGGCTGGCACAGGCCGGCACGAGCGGCGAGCTGACCCGTACGGTGCTGCGCCGCTTCGACCTGCTGACCGAAGTGCTCGCACTGGACCGGCAGCGGGCGGTCGGCTGGACGCTCGGCCGCGTCCTGCAGAACGCGCTGTGGGACATCGAGGACGGCAGGACCGCACTGGAGCCGACCCAAGTCGCCACGGTGAAAGCCCTGTTGAGTCGCTGAGTGATGCCTTTCCGCCCGCAGCCGTAGCCCTTGAGAGGTAACTCCACGGAGCCGGCCCCGCGCTTTTCAGACAGCTCTGCGGAGCGATGGCAGGCGCGGGGCCTTTCCCTGGCATTCAGACACCAAGGCACACACGGCAAAACATCGACGGAGCGAAGTCCATGCGACGCACACTTCTGGCCGGCGCGGCCCTCGCCATCGCCATGACCGGCACCCTCTGCACCGTTTCCGCGCAGGCCGATTCCCCGTCGGCGGCATTACCCCCAACGCCCCTCTCGTTGCCCGCACCCGGCGGGAAACAGCCGATCGGCATGACCACCCTGCACTTGGAGGACAAGGGCAGGGCCGATCCCTGGGTACCGGGCGAAAAGCGGCAGTTGATGGTCTCCCTCTGGTACCCGGCCGAGAAGCCCTCCGGCACCCCCGCGCCACCCTGACGGGACTCGCCGAGGAACTCACCAGCCGCGGCTATATCGTCGCCGGAATCGGCCACAACTACGAGGCCAGCGGGATCACGTTCCCCGACGGGCATACGACACCCTGTGCGGCGTGCGGGAAATCGGACTCCACCACCGTAGGAGCCACCCGCGCGAAGGACGTCTCCTTTGTGCTGAACCAACTCACCGGAAAGCACCCGGTGTGGAAGGGCGGCCCGCGGATCGACACCGGCCGCATCGCGATGGTCGGACACTCGGCAGGCGGCTTCAGCACCATCCCCGCCATGCGGCAGGACTCCCGTGTCAAGGCGGGCGTCAATATCGACGGCAATTTCCGCTACCCCAACGACCAGCCCGTCAACCGGCCGCTGCTGATGCTGGGCCAGCCCAGTCACGTACCCGGCGGCCCGGACGACACCTGGGACAAGACCTGGAAGCAACTCACCGGCTGGAAGCGCTGGCTGAGCGTGAACGACACCGAGCACAGCTCCTTCACCGACCTGGCGACGCTGGCCGAACAGCTCGGACTCCCGCTGCAGAAACTCGACGGTGACCGCATCGACCGGATCACCCGCACCTACATCACCGCATTCGTCGACACCCATCTGCGCGGCCGCGAAGTCCCGCTGCTGGACGGGCTGTCGGCCCACTACCCGGAGGTGGCATTCCACCAGCCGTCAGCACGGCGGTAGTCGAGCGAACGAGGGCGGCGCGCTCCGGCCGGGGGCGCGCCGCCCTGCCACGTCTCAGGCGCGGTCGGCCGGGGCGCCGCGGCCGATGGGAGAGGCCTTGACCCGCGGCAGCAGCAGGAGAATGAGCCCGGCCGCACTCAGCAGCGCAAGGCCCACCACGATCCACAGTGTGGGGCCGTTGTTCGCGTTGTTGACCGAGTAGGCGAGGCTGCCGAAGGCGATGACCGCGGACCAGAAGTACATGATCCATACGGCGCGGCGGTGCGAGTGCCCGATGTCCAGCAGGCGGTGATGGAGGTGACCGCGGTCGGCGGCGAACGGTGACTGCCCCCGCAGCAAGCGCCGTACGACGGACAGGAACAGATCGGCGACCGGCAGCGCGGTCACGGCCAGCGGCAGCAGCAGCGGGATCCACAGGGCGACCATCGCGTGCACGCCCTCCCGCTCCGAGCCGAACACCTTCAGGTCGTACGGGTCCACGCCACCCGCCATCGACACGGCCCCGGCGGCCAGCACGAGACCGATGAGCATGGAACCGGAATCACCCATGAAGATCCGCGCCGGGTGCGCGTTATGCGGCAGGAAACCCATGCACATGCCGATCAGGACGGCCGCGACCAGGGCCGCGGGGGCGGCGGAATGAATGCCGTGTCCGTACCACATGCGGTAGGTGTGCAAGAAGAACGCGGCGGCCCCGATCCCCACTATCCCTGCCGCCAGACCGTCCAGTCCGTCCACGAAATTGACCGCATTGATCGTGATCACGACGAGACCGATGGTGACGAGCGTGCCCGCCCAGTCCGGCAGGACCACAATGCCGACGCCCGGCACCGGAAGCCACTGGATCCTCAGCCCCTGAAAAGCCATCACACCGGCGGCAACCACCTGCCCACCGAGCTTGACCAGAGCACTGATCTCCCACTTGTCGTCCAGCACTCCGAGTACCCAGATCAACGCGGCCCCGGCCAGCAGCCCCAGCGTCTCTCCCGACAGATGAAAGTCACGCCCCAGATTGGGCAGTTGCGCGGCCACCACGAACCCGGCACACAGTCCGGCGAACATGGCAATGCCACCCAGCCGCGGCGTGGGCGTACGGTGCACATCACGCGCACGAACCTGCGGCATCGCACCCGCCGCAATGGCAAAGGCCCGCACGGGCCCGGTCAGCAGATAGGTGACGGCGGCGGCAACACACAGCGCCAGAAGATAATCACGCACAGGCCGCGCCAACAGGACTTATGTGGATCATGCAACGTGAGCCTAGCGCGGAACCGCCCCCTCCGGACAGCGCGCCAGGCAGTCGCGCGACACCGTGCCCGCCTCCGCCGCCCTGATCGCCGCCACGGCAACTGCCCTCGCCGCCCTGTTCCGGCTGAAGGAACCCAAACAGCCCGTCGAAAGCCCGCAGTTGCGTGCCGCGATTGCCTCGTACGGATCGCAGTACGGCGCCTCCTGCGTACGGGGGAATCCGGCCCGACGGGGGTGCGTGGTGGCCATCGAGGCGCGGGTGGCCGGGACGGGGAAGACGGCCATGGCTGACGGCGCACTGTGCTTTCGTGCTGCCCCAGCCCTACACGGTTCGGTAGGCCCGGAGAAAGGTCCGCACGCCCTCGACGACGAGCGGCCGGACGCGGGCGTCCTCCGCGGCATTCGCGGAACCGAGCCTGTCCAGCGCGACGCCGAAGGTCAGCGCGATGAACTGGTCGGCCGCGAGCCGGGGGTCGGGGACGTCGAGCAGCCCGGCCGCGGCGAGGGCGGCGAACCGCTCGCCGATGGCCTCGTCGGGAGTGTCGGCCATGGGGTTGTAGCCCCGGTGCGGCAGGTGGCCGGATTCCACCCGGACCAGTCGTTGCAGCGTCGCGTACTCCGCCGAGCCGAGCATGTCGGTCGCGATGCTCATCGAGAACGCGACCAGGGCGTCCTCGAGTTCGGTGACCTCGGTGACGTCGGTGACGTCGGTGAGGGTGTCGTCGAGGGTGCGCCGGATCGTGGTGAGCAGCGACTCGCCGACGGAGTCGACGACTGCTCGCAGCAGCGTCTGCTTGTCGCCGAAGTAGTCGTAGACCGTCCGTTTGGACACCTCGGCCCGGGCGGCGACCGCGTCGACGCTGGACCGGTCGAAGCCGTCGGCGAGGAACAGTTCCCGGGCCGCCGAGAGGATGGCGGCCCGCTTCCGCGTGGATCCCTCGCGCAGTGTCTTCGTGGTCGGCATGGGCACATCTTAACCGTCCTACACTGCACGGTGTAGTGTAATACTGGCTCAGCGGGCGCCGCACACGTACACCCGCTCCACCCGGCGGAGCCGTGCCCGCGCCAACTCGCGTACCGCTTACCCGGGTTCGCCCCGCCGGACGACCTCGGACCTGTCCGCACAGCACATGCACACCGCGCCCCGCGTGAACGGCCGCTGTATCCGCGCCGGGCCCGCCAAGGCCGCAGCGCTACCCGTACGGCCACCCCCTTGCTCGCCCGGCAATGACGGAAAGGACGTCCATGACCGCAACTCTGGCTCCGCCTGTCCGCATCGGGAAGGCCGCTGTCTGGGCCCTTGGCATGCTGGCAGTCGCCACCGGCGCCTTGGAGTCGGTGGTGACGCCGACGCTCCCGCTCCTGCAACGCGAACTGGACATGAGCCAGTCCGAAGGGGCGTTACTCAGCATCGTGCTCCTCGTCACCGGCGCGCTCGTCACACCGGTCGCCGGCAAGTTAGGCGACCGCTACGGCGGGAAACGGGTCCTGATCCGGCTGATGGCAGTGGTCTCGGCCGGCGGTCTGGTGTCCGCCCTGGCGCCGAACCTGCCGGTGCTGCTGCTCGGTCAGGTGCTGCAGGGCGCGATGGTGGGCGCGCTGCCCCTGTCGTTCATCCTGGTGCGCGAACACCTCCCCGCGAGCGAGTCGAAGGTGGCCATCGGGGTGGTCAGTGGCTTGTTCGTGGGCGGCGGGATGGCGGGAACGCTCTCGGCCGGGCCCGTGGCGGAAGGGCTGTCCCGGCACTGGATGTTCGCGCTGCCGACGATCGCGCTCATCGGGGCCACCGTGCTCGTGAACAGGCTGATGCCGCATGATCCGCCGAGCCGGTCGGACGGTGCCGGGGTCGACTGGCCCGGCCTCGTCCTCTTGAGCGGGACCCTGGTCACGCTGATGCTCGTGCTCAGCCTTGCGCCCGACATCGTCTCGCGGCCACTCGTACTCGGCGCCCTCCTCGTGGTGCTGGCCGCCTTCGTGACCGGATGGACAGCCGTTGAGCGTCGTGCGGCCTCGCCGATGGTCGATCTGCGCATGCTGGCACGGCCCGCGGTGTGGAAGGCATGTGTGCTGACGTTCGTGATGTGCGTCGGTACCTCGGTGGCGGTCTTTCTCATCCCGCAGCTGTTCACGGTGTCCGCCGACGCGTACGGCTTCGGGGCCGGCGCCACCGAGATCGGATTCTTC
Organism: Streptomyces sp. UF-297; assembly: GCF_058245575.1. Taxonomy (NCBI): domain Bacteria; kingdom Bacillati; phylum Actinomycetota; class Actinomycetes; order Kitasatosporales; family Streptomycetaceae; genus Streptomyces; species Streptomyces sp. UF-297. The sequence goes on from NZ_JBSIBZ010000005.1 coordinate 172,481, forward strand.
CTGCTGCCCGGCGCCGTGGCCGCGTCACTGGCCGGGCCGGTCAGCGGGATCGCGGCGCGGCGCTTCGGCTCGCGCGCCGTGGTCACCACCGGGATCGTCATCATGGCCGCCGCCCTGATCGCCCTGGCAGCCGTGCACACCGAGGTCTGGCACCTCGTCATCGGCAAGATGTTGATCGCGCTCGCCAACGGCCTGTGCGTCACCGCGATGGTGACCAGCACCGCCACATCCGTCGAGCAAGGTGACACCGGCATTGCCACCAGCCTGGTCCTGGTGACTCGCGTGATCGGTTTCGCCGTGGGTGTGCAGGTCAGTGGCGCGATCCTCACCGCCGGGACCCCTTCCGGGTCGAAGATCCCGGCCGAATCGGCCTTCGTCACCGGCTTCGTCATGGCCGGCGCCGTCACGGCGCTGTCCCTGCTTGTCGTCCGCACCATGAGCAAAGGAGTCAAGGAATGATCCGCACCGATCAGTTGAGGGGCATCCGTACCACGCCGCGGCGCAAGGTCCTGATATCCGGGGCCAGCATCGCGGGGCCCGCCCTCGCGTTCTGGCTGAACCGCTACGGATGCGAGGTCACGGTGGTCGAGAAGGCGGGCGCACTTCGTGACGGCGGCTACCCCATCGACGTACGCGGCACCGCACTCGAGGTCGTCCGGAGGATGGGCATCCTGCCCCGACTGCGGGACGCGCACATCGACCTGCGCCGGCTGACGTTCCTCCACGGGGACGGCAGCGAAGTGGCCTCGGTCCACCCGCACACCGTCACCGGCGGCGTCGCGGGACGGGACCTCGAGGTGCGGCGCGGGGATCTGGCCCGCGCTCTCCACGCGGCGGTCCGTGACGATGTGGAGTTCTTGTTCAACGACTCCATCGACACCCTCGACCAGTCCGGTCACGGGGTCGACGTCACCTTCCGCGGGGGCAGCAGGCGTACGTTCGACATGGTGTTCGGCGCGGACGGTCTGCACTCACGTACCCGCGCGTTGCTGTTCGGCCCCGAAGAGCGGTTCCACCACTACCTCGGCTACTGCTTCGCCGGGTTCACCCTGCGCAACACCTTCGGGCTCTCCCACGAGACCCTGATATGGAACACTCCGGGCAGGGCCGCGGCACTCTACGCCGTGGGGGACAACGACGACGTGCACGCCTTCCTGAACTTCGCCCGCCCAAAACCGCCGTTCGACGCGTTCCGGAACCCACAAGCCCAACGGGACCTGGTCGCCGCGGTCTTCGCCGACGCGGGATGGGAGATCCCGGGCATGCTCACCGCCATGCGTGACGCGGACGACCTGTTCTTCGACGTGGTCAGCCAGATCCGCATGCCCCGCTGGTCCAGCGGCAGGGTCGCGCTGGTGGGCGACGCCGCGTACGCACCCTCGTTCCTCACCGGACAGGGCTCCAGCCTCGCGCTCGTCGGCGCGTACATGCTCGCCGGTGCCCTGGCCGACCGGGACCACGCCGCGGGCTTCGCCGCCTACGAACACAACACCCGTGAGTTCGTGACCGTGAACCAGGAGCAGGTCGGCGACGGCGATGCCGCCCTCTTCCCGACCACCGCCCGGGCCCTAAAGCAGCGCAACGACATGCTGCGCAATCTCAGCGCCCTGCCCGCCGCGGGGGGACGACCGGCCCACTCGGCCCTCACCCTGCCCGAATTCCTGCCCATGCTGTGATCCCGGGCACGTGCGCCGATGACGGGCGCCACCGCATGAGGCAGCCGTCGATGAGGTGCGGTCGGCACCGAGTCTTCTTGAGGCTGCGCTTCACGGCGATGGCGAGCCGGCTTCACGGCCCGGTGTTCCGTACTCATCACTGATCATGAAGCCCCGAGCATGGCACGGGGCCGGGGAGCAGTCAGGAGGCGGGGGAGTGGGCGAGGCGCTCGCCCAGCGTGGCGGCGAACTCCTCCGCGCGGGCCAGCTGGGTACGCAGGTCCGCAACCCGCTGCTGCGCCGCCTGCTCGAATCCCCGTACCCGGTCGAGGAGTTCCTCTCGCTCCTCGGCCGGCAGGCGGTCGCCGGAGTCGAGGCGGTCGGTGGCCTCCAGCAGGGCGCGCATCTCCTCCAGGCTGAAGCCGAGCGGCTTCATGCGGCGGATGACCATCAGGCGGGCGACGTCGGCCTCGGTGTAGAGGCGAAAGCCGCCCTGGGAGCGGGCGGAAGGGATGACCAGGCCGGTCTCCTCGTAGTGCCGGATGGTGCGCAGCGACAGCTCGGTCCGTGCTGCGACCTCGCCGATCTGCATGTGCTCGCCGCTCACGCGCCTGCCTTCCTCGTCTTCCGCTGTCGCCCCACCTGGGCGCCACCGATCTCTACCCTAACGTTAGGGTAGAGTTGCCGGGGTGCCGGGACGGCTGTGCCGTACCACCCCTCAAGGCGCGGGATGCCCGTCCTGTGCTGCCGTGCCGGGGCCGACGACGCCCCCCCCGGAGAAGACGATGCCTGCAGGAGAGAGCGAGCGGATGCCCGAGATGCCCCGCACCGCCGCCTGCCCGCCGTGACTCTTCGCTTCTGAGCAGCGGCCGTTTCCTGTCGGCGCTGCCACCCGACTGACTTCGGCCTGCCCCGCGCGGGCTTCGCGGATGACCGCGCCGGTCCTCTCGCGCCTTCCCGCACGTCCCTCGCTGCCGGGCGTGCCCGACCACGACAGGTACTGCCTCTCTTGCCCGCTCCCGTACTGTCCCCCGCCGCGCGGCTGCGCGGTCTGCGCCCCGACTGGCTGTCCGACCCGAAGGTCTGGCGTACCGAGATCCTGGCCGGCCTCGTCGTCGGGCTGGCCCTGATACCCGAAGCGATCTCGTTCTCGATCATCGCTGGAGTCGACCCGGCGATCGGCCTGTTCGCCTCCTTCACCATGGCCGTCGTCATCTCCGTCGTCGGCGGGCGCCGGGCGATGATCTCGGCCGCGACCGGTGCCGTGGCCCTGGTCATCGCCCCGCTCAACCGTGAGCACGGCCTCGGCTACCTCGTCGCCGCGGTCATCCTCGCCGGTGTCTTCCAGATCGTCCTCGGCTCCCTCGGGGTGGCGAAGCTGATGCGGTTCCTGCCCCGCTCGGTGATGGTCGGCTTCGTCAACTCCCTTGCCATCCTGGTCTTCATGGCCCAGCTCCCGGAGATGACGGGCGTTCCCTGGGCCGTGTACCCGCTGCTCGCCGGCGGTCTGATCCTGATGGTGCTCTTGCCGAAGGTCACCAAGGTGATCCCCGCGCCCCTGGTGTCGATCGTCATCCTGACCGTCATCACGGTGGCCGCCGGGATCGCGGTGCCGACCGTCGGCGACAAGGGCGAGCTGCCCTCCTCCCTGCCCGTGCCCGGCCTGCCCGACGTGCCGTTCACCCTGGACACGCTCACCACCATCGCCCCGTACGCGCTCGCCATGGCGCTGGTCGGCCTGATGGAGTCGCTGATGACCGCCAAGCTCGTCGACGACATCACCGACACCCACTCCTCCAAGACCCGCGAGTCCATCGGTCAGGGCATTGCCAACATCGTCACCGGCTTCTTCGGCGGCATGGGCGGCTGCGCCATGATCGGCCAGACGATGATCAACGTACGGGTCTCCGGTGCCCGCACCCGCCTCTCCACCTTCCTCGCCGGCGCCTTCCTGATGGTCCTGTGCATCGTCTTCGGCCCGATCGTCTCCGATATCCCCATGGCCGCCCTGGTCGCCGTCATGGTCATGGTGTCGTTCGCGACGTTCGACTGGCACTCCATCGCCCCCAAGACCCTCAAGCGGATGCCCGCCGGTGAGATCGCCGTCATGGTGATCACCGTCGCCGTCGTGGTCGCCACCCACAACCTCGCCATCGGCGTCGTCGCCGGCACCCTCACCGCCATGGTCGTCTTCGCCAAGCGCGTCGCCCACTTCGCCGAGGTCACCGCCGTCACCGACCCCGACGGCACCACCGTCGTGTACCGGGTCACCGGCGAACTCTTCTTCGCCTCCTCCAACGACCTCGTCGGCCGGTTCCACTACGCCACCGACCCGGACAAGGTCGTCATCGACCTGACCGCCGCCCACATCTGGGACGCCTCTTCGGTCGCCGCCCTGGACGCCATCGAGACCAAGTACGCCCAACGCAACAAGAGCGTCGACATCATCGGCCTGAACGAGCCGAGCGCCCGCATACACAAAAAGCTCAGCGGTGAACTCACCGGCGGCAACTGACCGTCCCGTTCAGCTGCGAGGGCCCGCCGCCTGCCGTTCGCGACTCGATCGCCGATGTGCCGATACCTCGTTGCACCGAATGTGGTCGGCGGCATTGAGCGTCATTCGAAGCGCGCGATATTCAGCGACTGGGGCGTGCCGGTCAGCGGCGGCTACAACTCTCCGTATCCATGGCTCAGCCGCGGACCCGGCTCATCGTCCGATCGGCCCGACCGCCTGCCAGACACCCTGCGGCGCGGAACCCGCGAGATGCCGCTCACCGCGCCCGCCCCGGTGGTGCCGGGGGCAGGCGCGGTGGGGGCTTGGGGCGTCAGTCGGAGATGAAGCCGGGCGCGTCGCTGGAGATGCTGCTCTCGGGTTCGCCGAACGGCTGGGCCTTGAGGTCGTCGGCGGTGGTCTCGGTGTCGTCGACGAAGGTCTTGAGTCCGGCTCCGCCCGGATACTCGCCGGAGACACGGGAGTCGACGTCGAACTTCAGGCCGCCCTGACCGCCGACCGTGTCACCGTCCTTGCGGATGGCGATGATCTCGTGGGTGGCCGCCCACAGCGCGCCCGAGGAACGCGGCGGGGTGACCATGCTCCAGGTCGTGGTGATCTGGTTGAGCTGGGTGACTTCGTACCGGGTGCTGTAGCCGAGTTCGGTGGACACGCTGGTCTGCACGGAGGCGGAAAAGGCTTTGATGCTGATCCCGGCCGAGGCGGACACCGTGATGTTGGTGCGCTTGCTGAACTCGGTGCTCTGAGACGTTGTGACACCGGTCGTGACGGCCTGGCTGTCGGGCTGCTGGACCGTCCCGTGCTGGTTGTTGCGGAACATCTTCAGCGTGTAGTTGACCCGCCGCTCCAGCGTGTAGAAGGGGGAGTGTTCCACCTGCCACGCGGGAGTCGCGCTGGGGTCCTTGACGACCGTGCAGGGCACCGTCACCGAGCGGTCGGTGACCTGGGCGACGGGGTCGGGCTGCTGGTGCGAGGTGAGGACCGGGATCTGCGGCGGGTTGCGCTTGACCACCAGGGCGGGCAGGTCCAGGACCCACACGGTACGGCTGGGCCTGGTGTACTGGTTGCCGGAGACGAAGGCGTCTGCCTCGAGGATCAGCCGCTCCTCGCTGTCCGAGGGGTACCCGGGGTTTCGGACCTGCCACACCGACACGTCCGAATCCGCCCCGGAACCGCGGTCGTCCCAGATCAGCTCTGCGATCTGCGCCTCCCGGACGTACTTACGTCCTCCGGCTTCCTTGCGGACACAGACGTGCCAGGCGGGGTCGGGCTTGGTCCACGAGCCGGTGAACACGTCGCCGAGCGCGACGTACCCATCCTGGGGAATCGGCCGCCACACCGCGCCGTTCGCGTCCGCTCCCGAGCCCACGTCCCGCCAGATGAGCTCGAAGTCCCTCGGGGGCTTGAGGAGATCGTGGGAGGCGCTGCGTGCCAGGAGCGCGGTGGTCTGGTGGTTGATGTCCGCGTGGCTGGGGCGGCCGACGTGGGCCAGCACCCGCCAGCCGGCCAGCCAGTCGCCCCAGGAGACCTTCGGGGAGAAGAATGCCCCGTTCCGGTCGGCCTTTGACCCCCTGTCGTCCCATACCCGGGTGAACGTGGAGGTCACGGCTAAGTCGATCGCCCCGTACCGTGCGCTTTCAACCATGGAGAGCCCTTCGTCGCGGCCGTCTGCTCGGTGCCCCGACGGTAGGAGGCGGCATCAATGATCGGGTGATAGCCGTAAATCGTGGCCGGATAAGGGCAATCATGGGCCGGAACGGCTGTCTTGTTACTGATCAGGCCAACAAGTGCAAGCATCCCAACACGTGCTAAGTCGCATTAACCCGCCTAGGAACTGGCGGGGCGTTCCATTCGGAACGTCCGGTATTCCGCTGATCGCCGGTGGCGCGGGCTGCGAGATAGGCGGTCCAGGCGGTCCAGCCTGCGTTGGCACGTCGGCGCCCCTGGGGGCGGTCATGCCGGAGGCAGCGCTACGGTCCGGGCATGACGACCGAGGCGAGGAGAGATCCATCGCGTCCTCCCTTCAAACTGCCGGAGCCCCGGCCACCCGGTCCAACGACACCGGACAAGAACCCGCCCTTCCCTCCGAAGCCACCACAGCCGCCGAATCCGGGAACTTGATCGTGCTCGTGGAATGCCTTCTCTTCAGCCGGCTTCCCGAAGCCGTCCGTATACACATCGCCGCTGAGCTGGGCACGGATTTCGACGTCATCGACCAGCGGAACGGGGACAGTTGCGGGATCGCTTCCCTGTTCGCGACGTCGGACCGGCGCCTGGTCTTCGTCAAGGGCCTTCCCCTGGATCACGAGCGGGCCCCGGAACTGGACGCGGAAGCGAAGGTCAATCCCCACCTTCCCGGCTACGCCCCCAAGCTTCTGTGGCGGCTGGACATCGCGGGCTGGAGACTGCTCGGATTCGAAGGTATCCGGGGGACGCCCTGGGCCGACTACGAGCCCGAAGCCGAGCACCTGGAACCCGTCGCCGCAGTGCTGCGGGACCTGAGCACGCGCCCGGCGCCGAACGTGGATCTGATGACCGCGTGGGATCGGTGGGGATACTGGTGCAGGCCCGAGGAAGAGCCGCTGCTGACCGGTGGGAATCTCCTGCACACCGATCCCGCGGCGACCAATTTCCTCATCGCCGGCGAACGTGCATGGCTGACCGACTGGGCCTGGGCGGCACGGGGACCGGGATGGATCGACGCATCCATCTGGGCAATCCGGCTGATGTCGGATGGTGGCCAGACACCGGAGCAGGCGAAGGAGTGGGCCTTGACCATCCCCGCTTTCGCCGCGGCTCCCCGGGCCGATGCTTGGAAATAGGACGGCCACCGCAGAACCTGCTTGTACCGGGACTGAAGCGCCGTCCCTGCGGCAGGCCTGTTGGCCTGCCCCGGGTTCGTCCGCGTACGTATTGCTCGGTGACGTGCTGCCGAAGGTGGAGGTGCGGCTCCGCCGTGCTCGCGCTGCGGCGGCCGTAGGGTGGGCGAAGACCGCAGAGTTGCGTGGCATCCTCAAGGGCCGCACAGCGCCCTGGTGGTGGTCCGGCTCGGCCAACTGTACGCGGCAACTGCTGGCAGAGCAGGAACAGGACGAGCCTGAGGCCGCCACGGACCCGCAGTAGCTGCCATCGTCGCTGGGACCAGGCTCAGCCGACGCCGGCCGGGCGATCCGACCCGGGTCGACGTACTCGACGTACTCCGGGCGGATCGCCCGGCAGTCCGCGGCCTGGCTTTCGCGGGGACGCTCTGCCCGTCTTCTATATACGGGTGGGGCGTCGCGGTCGTGGGCCGTTTCCTCGTCAGTCGTACTCCCGGAGCGCGGAAATCAACTTCCGCCCTCCTGCCGCTCCTTGGCTTATGAGCACAGATGCTGTGGTGCGCAGTTCATTCCATGAGTGGGGGCGTCCGACTGCGGCGGCATCGGGGACGCTCGCCACGGCCACGGAGGCGGCTTGCTCCGACTCACCCGCCCCGGCGAGCGCGTGAGCCAGGCAGGCGCGGTACCACGTCTTGTCGCGTCGATAGGTATCCGGCAGTGCGTTGAGCCCGACCGTGATGTGATCAACCGCGGTTTGCCAGTCGCGCAGGTGCAGCGCTGCCATGCCTCGTTGCAGGGTGAACCACGTTTCGTCGTAGAAGTACATCCACACCGGCTCGTCCTCGGGACGCTCAGAGGCGCGGCTGATGAGGACCTCTGCTTCGTCGAGGAGGCGGCGGGCGTCCTCGCCCTCGCCGTCGAGTGCGTGCCCACGGGCGGCCATCTGCGCGGCCATGCCCTGCACCCCCAGGGATGTACCGGGAGCAGACCAACGCGCGGCTTCCGCCAGCCGCACGCACCGGGTTCCCCGGCCGCCGGACCACGCCATGTGCGCCTTCATGCTGAGCGTCGTAGCGGCCATGTTGGCATCCCCGGCCTCCAGCGCCCATTCGTGCGAGCGGTCGTACCAGGCCAACGCGGCAGCCGTCTGCGCTTGGTCCTGCGCCATCCACGCCAGGAACTGTGCGTGCTCGGAAGCCAGCCGAACCACTCGGTCAGCCAACGAACCACGCGCGCCCGCGTACAGATCCACGACTGTACGGAGCTGCTGACGCATCACGTCCACGAGTGGTCGGGGTCCAATGAGGTCTTCGGCCCGGCGATGCTCGGCCAACAACCGGTCAAGCCAATCGAGTGTTGGGGCGTCCACCCGATGCGAGGCGTCGACCACGCTCGTCACTCGGGCCAGCAAGTCTTCGTCTGGACCGGGCCCGGGGAGCGAGAGACTCGGGACCGGGGCCGGGGGCGAGGTGAGCTGCGCCTCGGCGAGGGCTAAGAGGGCACCGTCGGCGCCGACGATCCGATCAATGCCTTGTGCCAGCTTCGCCGAGGGCAGCTGCTTCCCGTTCAGGACGCGACTCACGTACGCGGGGTCGTAGTTGAGCGCGCGGGCAGCCCTGCGCATCGAGATGCCCTTCTCAGAGAGGGCGGTGCGGGCACGTGTGGCGAAGTCGGTCATGAGGCGGGCTCCGGGCGGGTGTTGACCGTTGACATCAAGCGTAGTCAACGCCAGTCAACTTCTCCCCTTGCACGCAGCAGCGAAGCATCAGTGCATGCAAGACCCCGGCGGCCGCGTGAACGGCCCCGGGGCGTGGCCCACCTGAAGAAGCAGGTCGACATGCCAGATCGTACGTTCCTCGTCAGAGACTGCGAAGCCCCACCTTCCGAGACCGAGATGACCCTGCGGGTCTACACCGTGACCTGTGAAGGCACGGTTACGAGTGACAGCGGCACGCGGCACTTCGCCAGGAGTGGCGAGGAGCCCTCGGCGAGTTTCTGCCTGGCCTACCCGCCCTGCGCCTGCGCCCGTTGCCGCGAACGGAGGGCCGTGCGGTGACCCGCGAGACCTACCCCGGACCGGTACCGGACGTGCTGCCACTGGACATCGCCACCATCTGACGTCAGCAGCTCCGGGGGCATTTGATGCTGTTGGTGCCGGAAGTGGCGGACTGCGCGCGCGTGCTGCCTCAGAGCGATGCGCCGCGCGTCTGCGCGCTGGCCTGCGTCGGCGAGACCCGTCGCCGCTTGAGCGAAGTGCCGGACCCACAGCCGCCCGCCCAACTCGCGCACGCGCAGCGCCTGTCCCGTTCCGTCAGTGCCCTGTGCGACCACATGGAGATCCTGAACGGCGGCGAGTACCGGTGGTGACGCACGTCTGCCACCACTGCGACGAGCCGATCACCGATGACGCGGACGCGGCGCCGGTCGACTACAGGGACAGCAACTCCGGCCCCGTCTGGGGCATGTGGGCGCACCGGGAGCATGCCCGACTATAAAGCCCGACCCGCGCCCGCTCGCACTGCTCGCGCGCATCTGCGAACTGAAAACCGGCCATTCGGCCGCTGACTTCCGTGCCACCCATCTCCAGCCCAGAGGTCCGCAGCCGCCGAAGGAGTAAGGCGGCACCCCTGGTCCGCCACGGTCGATGCCCCCCGGCGCCTGCCCTGTCGCTTCAGTCCTGGGTCATGGGGCCGCGTCGATGCCCACCGTGGCCAGCATCGACTCTTAGATGTGGGAGTTGACGAAGTTCTTGTTCAGCGGCGTGTGCTCGCGGTAGGTCAGCGGAGGCTCGTACTCCAGGAAAGCGCGCGTCGGATCAGGCGTACTGATCCCGGTTCTGCCACGCGCGTTCCCATTTGCGGGTCAGTGCCGGGTAGACGATCAGGTATCGGAGCGGATTGATCGCGGTCATGTACAGGCGTCCGAACAGGCCGTTGGACTTGACCAGGGCTGCCATGCGCAGTTCGTACTCGCCGGTGTCGGTCGGTACCCAGGCCAGGTGGCAGATGCTGTGGACGGTCTTGTTGGCCAGTTCCATGGCGCACTCGTCATGCAGCTCGTACACCATGGTGAACGGGATGTTGGGCACCGCAGTCCCGGTCGCGTCCTGGCGCAGGTCGTGGGGCAGCCGGTCGCACAGTGACTCGACCCGCCCGGCGAGGCCCTGTCCGGGCTTGTCCCAGCCGAACAGGGCGCCGAGCTTCCAGCGCACGGCGAACAGGAACCGGACCACCGGGGGGTTCACGTTGAGTCCGCCGGCGGCCCGCAGTGCGGTCAGCATGGCGGGGAAGTCGTCCGGGCCGGCGCCGGGTGTGCGGTATGCCCACACGTCCTCGGTCCGGAAGTCGGGCGTGATCTCGTGGATCCGCCACGGGCGGTCGGTGTGTTCGGTGTTGGGGAGTCTCCTCGACATCACAGCCCTCCTGTCATCGCGGCAGGAGATGCGTAGTGGAAGGTGCGGAATCCGAATGTCATGACGCTGTCCCCTCTAGCGTTGTACGGTTCCGTATAAGTCGAACGTAGGCCGGTTGTACGCCTCCGTACAGCCGGGCGGGACAGTGAGGTTGGCCACTCGATGGGTGCGTTGCGTACGCCGCGTGAGAAGTGGGTCGAGGAGGGGCTGCGGGTGCTGGCCGAGGGGGGTGTGCACGCGGTGCGTGTCGAAGCCCTGGCCAAGGCGCTCGGCGTGACCAAGGGCGGTTTCTACGGCTACTTCGCCGATCGCGACGCGCTGCTGACGGAGATGCTGGACACCTGGGAGCGCGAGAGCGTCGACGACGTCTTCGACCGGATCGAGCGGGAGGGCGGTGACGTGCTGGATCAGTTCCGGCTGGCCGGTCAACTCACCTTCTCCGGCGACCGCTTGCTCCCCATCGACCTGGCCGTCCGCGACTGGGCCCGCCGTGACCAGGCGGTCGCCGAACGGCTGCGCCGCGTGGACAACCGGCGCATGCAGCTCGCGCGCGACGCGATCAGCAGTGTCTGCGAGGACCCGGACGAGGTCGAGGCGCGCTGCCTGCTTGCCTTCTGCTTGGCGATCGGCAAGCACGTGCTCGCCGCCGACCATCCTGATCGCACCCGCGACCAGGTCGTCGCCCGCGCCGCAGATCTCATCATCGGCCGCCCGAGCGAGGGGGCCACGCCTTGAGGCAGGGGCTCGGGAGTGCTGTCGCTGCGTTGCATGCGCTGACGCGTGCCATTGAAGAGACGGGCTTGGTCGCCGAGTACAGGCGGTAAGGCGGTACGCGCCCTTGTCGGGCCAACTCGCCTGGCCCGTCAGGGGCCTTGGCCGTCGCTCCGTCCGGGTGGGCACGGAGGGTTGTGGCACTTGAGGGAGTTGGAGTGTTTGGAGCGGAGGCGCAGTACGGCGATGGGGATGGCGGTGAGTGCGGCCAGGGTGAGGACGGTGCCGGTGCGGCACTTGGTTGTTCGAGGGGTGGGTTTGGTGCCCATCAGGGTCTCCTGGTCTTTCCCGCCGGTGTGCGTCGCTCCGCTTCCTGGGCTCGGGACGCGGTCTGCGGTGTGCGGTGAGGGATCTGTGGTCTGCGGGATCGGATGGCGGCGGGTGAGTTACCCGAGAAGGCGTCGGCCCCAGGGCTGTGGGCGCATATGCCAATAATGATCCTCTTGGGTGGTCGGGTCGGCAATTCGGGCACAGGGCCGGGCCTGACGAGATCAACGAGATCAACGAGATCAGCGGGATCAGCGGGATCAACGGGCGTCGTGGGGGAGCGTCGCCCGGACCAGGAGGCCTGTGTTCTCGGGGCCGGTGGTGAGGGTCAGGGTGCCGCCCAGTTCTTCGGCGCGCTGGGTCATGGAGCGGAGGCCCATGCCGGGGGTGTGGGGGGCCTGAGCTGCGAGTCCGGTGCCGTCGTCGCTGATCTCGGTGGTGACGGTGTCGCCGGCGGTCCGTACCGTCAGGCGGGCCTGGGCCGCGCCGGAGTGGCGGACGGCGTTGTGGAGGGCCTCGGACGCGATGCGGTAGACGGCGACCTCGATCGCGGCCGGGAGTGGCGGGAGGGGGTCGGGGCTCAGGTCGGTGGTGATGGTCAGGCGGGGGCTGGAGAGCTGTGTGGCGAGTTGGTGCAGGGCGCCGGTCAGGCCGGTGCGGTCCACCGCGGCGGGGGAGAGGCCGTTGGTGATGCGTCGCAGTTCGGTGATGGCTTCGGCGAGGTTGTGGGAGATGCGGGTCAGGGTGTGGGCCGCTGGGTGGGTGGGGGCCAGCGCTGCGCGGGCGGTGTCGATCTGGAGGCGGAGACCCGAGAGGGACGGGGCCAGGCCGTCGTGGAGGTCGCAGCGCAGTTGGCGGCGGGCCGCTTCACGGGCGAAGACGAGCCGCTCCCGGCTCGCCTGGAGGTCCTCGTACAGCTGGAGGTAGCCGATGGCGGGGGAGGCCTGGTCGGCGAGCAGGCGCAGTACCTCGTGGTCCTGGCGGTCCAGCGCGGCCCTGCCGGTACGTCCGACGACCTCCAGGCTGCCGATGCCCCGGCCCTCGTACGAGAGCGGGAAGGCGCACCACGACGCGTCGGTGGCGGCCCCGACGCGGACGGCCTCACGCGGTCCCGCGCTGGTCTCGATGACGACCCGGGCGGCGGGCAGCCGGAGCGTGCCCACGACGGTGTCGCACAGCAGGCGGGGGGTGTCCGCGGGGTTCACCGTGCGGCTGAGGCGGCTCGCGAGGCCGCGTACCACTTGGTAGGGGCGGGCGCGGTCGCCGTAGTAGAAGCGGTCCACGGCCTGTACCGCGCCGCGCGCTGCGGACCGCACGAACAGGCCGGTCAGGAGGCCTGTGGCGGTGAGTATGAGGGCGCCGGGGGCCGGTGTGCCGGGCAGGCTGCGGAAGAGGATCACCGCCACCAGGGCGTATCCGACGACCAGTCCTGTCAGCAGGACCAGGAGTGCCAGGCCGCGGCGGGCCGAGCGGTCCAGGAAGCCGGAACGGTCGCGTACGAAGATCACGCCCACGGCCAGCGACCAGGTCACCAGGGGGAGGTAGTACAGGAGCAGGAAGAGGTTGCCGGGGAGGGTGAAGTAGGCGCCGAGGTAGTAACTGGCGTGGGAGGTGGCGGGGCTGAGGAGGTAGGGGAGGAGCAGGAGGAGGGCCTGGCGGCCTTTGAGGGGCGGGAGTGCGCGGGTGCCCCGTGAGCGGCGGCGCCATCGCAGTGCCATGACCGTCCAGGTCATCAGGGTGATGCAGGGGGGCACGATCTCGATGGGGACGCGCAGGGCGGGCACGATCACGTCGGCCACCGCCGTCCAGGGCGGCCGGGCGAGCGGGTTGGGCATGCCGTACCAGGTCTCGCGCAGGGCCGTGTCGTAGAAGATCTGGGCGGCGGTCCAGGCGGCGAGGGCGACGGCGAGTGCGCGGCCCCAGCGGCGTCCGGGCAGCCGGCCGTCCGGGAGCCACAGCGGCAGGGCGAACTGCAGGTAGGCGAAGAGGATTTCACCGGCCAGGCCGCACAGTACGACCACGGTACGGGTGGCCGCTCCGACGCCGATGGCCGCTGCCACCGCCGACATGGCGTGCGCCACCAGTTGCACGCTGGAGGTGAGGAGCAGCAGCCGGCCCACCGAAGCTCCCGCGGGGTGGGCGAGGGTGAAGGCCCCGGACAGCGCGCATACGACAGCGAACAGCATCTTCGCGCCGAACGGGACGAAGTTCAGGCCTGCCAGCCCCGGGCCGCCCAGGCCGGTGAAGCCCAGCAGCATCCACACACACGCGGCGGCGAGTGCCAGCGCGCACACCATGCAGGCCATGGCCGTGCCGCGCGGCAGGAGGTCCGGTGCCCCGCCTGCGCTCATACCGTTCCCCTCGGTGTGCTGCGGTCCGGCCGCCGGCACCGGGGCAGGGGCCCTCGGGCGGATGCCGTCGTCGCCGCTGGTGCACGGCTGCTCGGCCAGGCGTGCCGTCCTCCATCGTGGCGACGAGGGTGTCCTGGGCGCATGGGGCACTGGACCCACCCGGTCCCGGCCGATGCGGGCGACCGCCGTGGCGTGAGCCTCCGCCAGGTCCCCCTCAGTCCTCGCCAAGCCCCATGTCGCGGCCGCGGATCACCGCCTCCGCGCGGGTGCTCACGCCGAGCTTCTCGAAGATGCGGGTGATGTGGTTGCGTACGGTCTTCTCCACTACGTACAGCTCGCGGGCGATACGGCGGTTGTCATAGCCGCGGGCGATCAGCGCCAGCACCTCGCACTCGCGCGAGGTCAGGGTGGGGAAGAGCTGTTCGGCGTCACGCTGCCGGGCCCCTGCCACCAGGTGGGGAATACGGGCGGCGATATCGCTTCCGAAGACCGCGCTGCCCGAGGCCACCGTCCGTACGGCGTGCAGCACTTCCTCCCGTCCGGCCCCCTTGACCAGATAGCCGCGCGCTCCTTCCCGCAGCGCGGTGAGCAGACTGCCGTCGTCGTCGGACATGGTCAGCATGAGGACGGGGAGGCCGGGGCTGGACCGCGTGAGCTGACGGGTGGCCTCGATGCCCGAGCCGTCCGGCAGCGACAGGTCCATCACCACCACGTCCGGCGTGTGTTCCGCCACCGCGGCGGGGACTGCCGCCACGGTCTCGACCTCCGCGACCACCCGGATGTCGGGCGTGCTCTCCAGGGCGGCCCGCAGCCCCTCGCGGAACAGCGGGTGATCGTCGACGATCACCACACGCAGAATCCGCGGGGAAGTCTCACACTCCACAACTGTCCATACTAAAAGCCTTCACTCATGTACAAATCGCGAATCGCGCGGATGGGCGGGGCGCGAGCGGGGGTTGCGCGGCGCGCGGGGTGAACCGGCGCGCGCAGGGGCGCTGTTGTGGCCGGCCCGGTCCGCGCGGGGCAGGCCCGAGTCCGTACCCGGGCCCGAGCACGGCCGACGCCCCGTGTGCCTGGGACATCGGGCGGCGCACAGTGAATCCAAGTTCGCTGGACTGGAGGGCAGTTCGGGCAGAACGGGGAGCCGCGGTGGCCGGGACGACCAGGGGCGGCCGGGGTGAAGGGGAAGGTGTCATGGCCGGCGTACGGACACGAGCACAGGCGCGGGACCAGGCGGCGATGCCATGGCGGACACCGGTCTGGGACATCGCGGAGGCCGATGTGGACGACCTCATCGTCCGGGCGGGGGAGGCGGGCGGTGAGGTGGAGGTGGGGGAGCTGCGGGCGGTGCGGGACGTGCTGTTCGGTGGACTGCCCCCGGCGCCGGTCGATTTGAGGGGTGCGAGGTGGCTTCTGATCATCCACGCCCTGCGGTACGAGGGCAGGGCGCTGACCTGGCTGCTGTGCCACTTCGGCCGCCCGGCCGCCGACACCGTGCGGCACAACTCGCGGGCGCTGGCCGAGTTCCTGGGGCGGGCCGAGGCCTGGACCACGGACCGTATCTCCCAGTTCCTCGTGGGCCGCGGTGTCCCGCCCGACCGCGCGGCGGAGATCGCCGGTCCGCTCATGGCGCTCGCGGGCTGAGCGGCGGCGCCCGACCGCTCTGCCGGGGGGGGACGGGGGAGGGCGGGGTGGGGGAGCGGGGGGGGGGGGGGGGGGGGGGGGGGGGGGGGGGGGGGGGGGGGGG